>NZ_RZPB01000170.1:0-9363 GCF_003998535.1 Mesorhizobium sp. M7A.F.Ca.AU.002.02.1.1
GGACATGGCTATGCCCAGCTCATGCTCGGGGGCTATCTCTGCAATGGTCGTGCCGGGGAACACAACCCGGTAGCAGGCCGCCTTTGGCTCGAGCGAGCATTTGCGCAAGGTGTTCAGGAAGCCGCGAATGAACTCTCATATTTTGCCTCGAAGGCTGGCTCTGCGGGGGCCATAGGTCTGGTGGAAGAGCTACGCTCTGTTTAGGATCCGAGCAGCGAGCACCAATTCTCGCTCCTGATTGTGGTCCTCAAATTGGGCCGAGCGGACTCGCCGCTGCAGCGGAACGCCAAGGACGGTGTCGCTTAGGCAACCGCGAAGAGATCGCGCCAAGAAACCGAGATTGAATTGGCCGGCGCCTGGCCAGCGGACGCCAGTCGGGATAGGGAGCGGGCCACACGGAACAGATCCGCCGCCGGAAAGTGGATGCTGCCCGGAAAAGCCCGTCCTCGATCTTGCCCGATGGCCGCTACCGGGGAGCAAGATTGCTTGCCATCGCATGCCGGGACGTCTCAACCGTCGACATATTCCTGCTCGAATCCAGCAAACTTAGTCAGGCCCTGCTGATCGAGCACACGAACGTGGCCCTGCCGAAATTCGAGAAACTTGCGCTCGCGCAGTTCCCGCAGCATCCGGTTGACATGAATGGGAGTGAGTCCCAGTGCGTCCGCCAGATCGTACTGGGTGAGAGGGCATTCATAGCTGTTGCGCGTGACAGAGCCGATTCGTTCCAGACGCGTCATCAGTTCGAGGAAGAGATGCGCCGTCCGCGCCAAGGCGCTGCGTCGTCCCACATTGGTGAGATGTTGAGCGACAACCGCTGCATTGTGCACGAGGGTTTCGAGAACAAGGGAGAACAGATGGGGCGACTGCATGGCCGCAACGGCAAATGTCTTGGTCGAAGCCACCAGAACTGAAATTTCGGTTTGAGCCACAAACGTTTCAAGAGCCCTGCCCGAGTAGGACTGAGGTAGGACGATGTCGCCTTTCAGTGCAAAATCTAGAATCTGTCGCTGCCCGCCGGCAAGTTCATGAGAAATGCACCCCCAGCCCGACTCGACAATGAACATGCGATCGCAATCCTCGCCCTGATTGACGATGACCGTCTCCGCCAGATAGCGCTTCGGCGTGAATCCCAGCCTTTTGATCAGCGCCGTATCGTCCTCATACGACAGGCGTTTTTCATTCCCGCGCAAAAATGGATGTGGCGTCATTCAGAAGCAACCCCGCCCAACTACTGCCCGAACTACCTCCCTCGCATACACCGTACATTAAAATTGATGTGAAGAATATGCTCCAATGCACTATCGATGACGTGGCAACGGCAGTTTTGGTTGAAGATAACAAGTTTTTCCCGGTCGGCCGATGGCGACAGGTTAAGTCTTATTTCTCTTGAAATTTTCCCGCATGGAATCGACTATTTCGCTGGCGACGAGGCAGCTGCGATTGTCCGCTTGCTCGGCGGCATTTCGTAACGTCATCGACGCGTCCTTAAGTAGCCCTCTAATCTCTGCTGCTGACAAAAGCTCGGACGCTTCGAGTTCCAGCAGCACGGATTCACTCACGTGCAGCGCAGCAAGCGCCACCGCTCTAGGCCTTGTGGCAAGCAGTTTCAGAAGGTCACTGCTGGGTCTCGCACGGACTTTTTTTTTGGCCATCGTTGCGTCTCAACCGTTCGGACAAGATGGTTCACGTCTCAAAGTTACAACGCCTTGACGAATTAACCGCATTTCCATGATCGGGAGAGGTCGTTCAATGTGGCGTCAGGCATCTTCCCAAAGCATACTATCCCGCTTTGAGGCAGCGACACAGAGGCAAGTGCTACCGAATTTGCCGTAGCTACGACGTCCCTATCACCTTGCGGTACCTTGCTGATAAGCGGCGCAGGAAGCATGCCTACGACCGAACCGGGGAGGGCATGATGGCAGGAATATGCATGCGGGGGGTGTGTGCGGGCAATTTGCTTCGGTGGCGAGCCGGCCTGGCTACTCCCTAAGGGTGTATGGAGATTGGCACATCCTCAGGTGATACTGCGACGATGAACCGGACGTTCTACGCCAAGCTCTATCACATTGACGGGCTCGCGCGCGCCATCGGCTGGAGGAAACTGGTCTCAGTACTCCTTCGCCGCGCACTCGGGATCGGCTCGGCGATGAAAGTTCGCTGTGGCGATCATGAATTGCTGATCAGGCCTACCGACAGCGACTTGTTTGTCATGTCACAAATTTTTGGGCACGGCGAATATGAAATTGGAAAGGGTGGACAGAGCGCGCTCAACCGGCTCGCGGCAGGATGGAGACGGAGGGGGATCATACCCGTTATCGTGGATGCCGGCGCTAACGTTGGCTACTCGTCGATTTTCCTCAGAGACCAGTATCCTGATGCTGTGGTGATGGCCATCGAACCGGATCGCCAAACGCATGAAGTCTTACTCTCGAACTGCGCCGGTCTAGAGCGGATCATGTCTGTTTACGGCGCGCTCTGGTGCCGCGAGGGCGAAGTTGCACTTGTCAACAGCGAGCGGCCATCGTGGGCACGGGGCGTGGCAGACGGAGAAGGCGTGCCGTCGGTCACCTTACGGGGCCTTCTTGCCAGACTGCCCAAGGCGAAATTGCTGATGCTTAAGATGGACATTGAAGGCGCGGAGCTGGAGGCAACGCGAGACTGCGGCAAGGTCCTCAAGCATGTGCCGTGCATCATCGTGGAACCACACGACTTTATGTTTCCCGGCCGAGGCTGCCTCACTTTCGTCTACTCGCTTTTGAGCGGAAGGAAGATCGACAGCCTCGTCAACGGCGAGAACCTCATATTCATTGCCTCGGAACTCCTGGCAGCACCGGCAGCCTCACGGCGGCCGACGACCGGGGGAAAGCGAGCGTTGCCGGTGCGCGCGGCCAAGGCTGTGCCTTAGCGGCCGCGCCAGGAGCCGATATCTGCGGTCGTCAAGGTTCGGTGCAGACGACCTTCGCCAACCACGGTTCGGCACGAACACCGTATCTCAGGATCGTCGCATCAGGAGCGACCCAGTACCTGCCTCAAACCCGTCTTGCTCACGTCCGAAGCAGGAAGCGGGAAAGGTTCGACTTGGCCCGCGGTCTTGTCCAGATACTGCATCAATGCCGTCACCAGATGGTAGAAGATGCTCGCCGGCACCTCCGTTGCCAGTGACCTTCCGCGCTCGTCAATCCTGTCGATCCACAAGCCAAGCGGCGCGGGATCGATGTGCCATCTGAACAGGCGCGCGACACGGGCTTCGATCTCAGCTTTCAGGTCAGGCCCGCCAATGCCATCCAAGGCTACGGCTGCCTTGACGGCTTCGCATTGCGGCCAGCTGCGGGAGAGCCGGTCGAGAGGGATTCCCTGCCGCGATACGGCAGCAAAAGCCAGACCTGTTGTCCGGTTCAATCCACTGGCGACCGCCGATGAATAGAGCTTCCTTGCGTAGGCGACCAAGTCTTTCTGGCCGCTCGCTCGTGCGAAATCGACAAGGAGCGAAGCCCATTCGAAGTGATGCCCCGGTTCGGTCCACTGTCCTTCATCTCCCTGCAACGGCAACCAATCGGCGTCGAAACGTTCCCCAACCGTCCAGCTTTCCTGGTCGAAGAAATGGCTCCGGAAGAGATCGATGATGCGTGCTGCCCGACGCAGATATTCACGGTCGCCCGTGGCGCCATACCAGGCAAGAAATGATTCCAGCATGTGCATGTGTGGGTTCGAAGACCGCGCACCGTTCCAGCCGGGGCTCTCGAGGAACCCGGTCAGACTGTCGTGCTCGAGGTGGGCGTCGATGAAACGAAACGTCTGTTGTGCCAGTTTCAGGGCATCGTGGTGTCCGCATCGATGAGCTTGAGCCAGCGCCAGGAGCACGCAGGCATGGTCGTAGGCGTCCTCGGTCGGGTCGGCCACGCTGCCGTTTGCATTGAGAGTTCGCACCCACCCGCCGCGGTTCGTGCGGCCGAATCTTGCGATGAAGTCGATACCGTGTTCGATGAGTTTGTCCGCCGGACCAGTCCAGCCACGTTCCTTGGCGACTGCGAAAGCGTAAATCTGGCGAGCCGCAGTGCGCATGCGCTTGGGTTTGCCCAATGGCCTCGCATCGAAGCCCAGGGCCTCATGGAAGCCGCCGTAAACATCGTCGACGCCAGCGGTGGACCACAGCGGCAGGGTTTCTTCGAAGAGCCAGTGCTCCACGCGCTTGCGCCATGAGCCACTGATGATGATCCGGTCTTCGGAGGCAGTAAATTTCGTTTCGAGGCGTCCGCTCTTCTCCAGCTGTTCGACGATTTTTTTCACGTTCTGGCTGTGGCTGACGGGTGCGACGAATACCGCATCTGGCGTCGCCACGATCGCAACATCCTTCATCCCGACGACGGTCAGCAGTCTGCCCTGGCTTCTGAAGTAAGAGTCCTGGCAATCGATGGCGACGATATCGCCCATTGTGACATTGCCGTTGCTGTCCGTGGGGCTGGCCTCCATTAGGGATTGCCATGAGCCAAGGTCGGTCCAGTGGAACGAGGCCCTAACCATTGCGATGTCGCGCGCATGCTCCATGATTGCATAGTCGATCGAGGTCGAGGGGACGGCCAAGTAGAAGCCTTGTGTCAAATAAAGGCCCGAGACGTCGGTCCGCGCTCCCTTGTAAGCCCGTTCCGCGGCGTCCCAGATGTCGGGCTGGAACTCGAGAAAAGCCTCCCGCATGGTGTCGGCTCGAAAGAGGAAAATGCCGGCGTTCCAGTAGAATTGTCCCGAAGACATGTATTTGCGAGCCGACTTGGCGTTCGGCTTTTCGACAAAGCGCGAAACCGAGGCTACTGCGTCAGCATCTGCCGTGGTCTCGATGTAACCATATCCGGTTTCGGGATGCGTCGGCTTGATCCCGAACACGATGATCTTTCCTGAATCGGCGGCAGGCACGCCGGCCTTGACGGTTTCCCAGAATTGCGTTGTCGTCGATATCTGATGGTCGGAGGGGACCACGAGCACAAGGGCGTCGGCTCCATATTCGGAGATCGTTTGCAGGGTGGCTATGGCGACGGCGGCCGCGGTATTGCGGCCGACCGGCTCGAAGATCGGTCTGCCGCCGTTCAGGCCGAGCGGTACTAGGTCCGAGATAACGCGCTCGGCATGCCGTTCGGAGGCTATCAGGTAGATCGGCGTCTCTCCGTCCGGCCGCGCCTTAAGGCGACGAACAGTCTTGGCAAGCATAGAGCCATCCCCCGAAAGATCGTGGAATTGCTTGGGGTTGTCTTCGCGCGAGAGCGGCCACAGCCGTGAGCCGACCCCCCCGCTCATGACAAAACTTACGATCCGGTCAGACATGGTCCAATTCCTCTCAGAATGTCTGGTTGTAGGCTCCGACCTCTGGATTGCCGCCCAGCACGCCATCGAGAGCCTCGAGTATCTCTCGGCGCCGCTCTGGCGACACAGGCTTTCCACAACCAGGACGATCTCCGCTTTGTTCGACGACGCCCAGGCCCCAGGTGCCGTCCTGAAAGCCCGTGGCTTTGATCGGAGCACTGGTTTTGAAGGCGAATGTGTTTGGACTCGCGTGTCCGACTATGTTCACGGTCACGATTTCCGCTCCGCAGTTTAGCGCCAACAGTCGTAACACGCGCCGCACGTGGCCGCCTTCATGAATTCGAGTAGCCCTATCGCCCTAGCTGCCACCCCTCATCCAATATGAGCATGCCCGCCGATGACCGAAAGGATGTCTCGTGCAAGCATGAGAGTCTTGTATTCTGCAAGGTGCGTCCCCTCTCGGGTGCAACGAGAAAGATGGCTGCAACATGCCGCTGACCGCATTCAGGTTCCCATTCGGCCAGAATGTCGACGAACGGCGGTTCCGTCGCCTGACCCGCCTTCTGGAGGTCATTCAGATGGACATCGAGAATGAAATCGCGGTACTGCGCCCGTGCGTGGAAAGGGTCACGGACTGTGCTGCGTTCGCCCTGGAAGCGATGGAAAATGGCGAGAGTCCCGAACGCATGTCCGCGCAGATCGGTACTCTCGAGCAGAACCTGGCGATCATCCGCGGACGGCAGGCCTTGCTGGAACAGCAGACGTCATTTGTCGACGCCGCGAGAGCAGCGCTGCCGCGCGTTCTACCGCCCCACGGGTCCTAAGTTTCGCATACGCCAATTGGCGGCATTTACCTTCCGGATCACGGGCGTAATCTTCCGCAGCAGTCTGGGATCGCGGGGCCTCGGCTTTCAATGCAAAGACCGGCCGCATGCAACGGCCGCCTGCATGGAGCGGGCTGCTCTGGGTGTCTGCGTATGCCTGCAGGAGAAGCTGAATGAATCGCATGTTCACCAATCAATGGCCCTCGATGACGGACCAGCAGGCTTCCGCCGGCCAAGAGTTCATTGGGCTCTCCGACATTACCGAATTTCTGCGCCGCTACGCTGGAACTATCATTGCCTTCCTTGCCATGGCTCTCTTGTTGGCGGGGTTTTACAATTCGAGCACCGACCCAACTTTCATCGCCAGCGCGCAGATTCTGATCGAGCCGAAATTGCCGCAACACCTGCAGGAGGGCGGCGAAGTGGATCTGTCACTGGATACTGCCCAGGTGGAAAGCCAGATCGCTGTAATGCAGTCGGAAAAAATCGCAGCGATGGTGCTCGACCAGTTGAAACTCGTCGACGATGCGCAGTTCAATCGTTCCCAGTCTCCGACTTTGCGGGACAGATTGACGAAGACCGGAGCTGTCCTGCTTGACGCCTTGGGGCTGCGGAAAAGCGCCTGGCTGCAGCATTTCGCTCTTAGCGAGCCTGCCGCACCCCCCATGCTGACCGATTTTCAGAAGTTCCGTCGGAGCATGTTGGTTTTCCGCAACGGCCTCGACGTCCGCCGAGTCGGCGTTTCCTACGCGATTGACATATCCTTCACCTCTCCTGATCCCGAGGGCGCAGCCAGGATTGCGAACGCCACGGCCGATGCCTTCGTACGTGAGCAGATCGAAACCAAGACTGACGCAGCCAAGGAAGGAGGCGCGTGGCTGGAAATGCGGCTTCAGCAGCTGCGAACTCAAATGAATGAGGCCATGGCAAAAGCGCAGCAGTTCCGGTCACGGCACGACTACAGCGTCGGCATTGAAGCCAAAGCAGACGGGACGAGTGCTGAGCCGACGCTCGAAGAACTTGAGGTGACGGCTGAAACCTACCAGAAGATGTACGAGAGCTTCTTGCAGGCCTACACCAACTCGGTAAGCCAACAGTCGTATCCGGTTGCCGATGCAAGGGTCATCACAGCTGCGACGGCGCCGCTCAATCCGAGCGCTCCAAGGCCGAAGTTGATGCTGGCCTTCGCGGTGGTTGCCGGTCTCATTTTCGGTATTGGACTTGCGTTTGTAAGGCACGCGTTTGACTGGACCATAAGGTCGCCACGACAGATCCGCGACAATCTGGGCGTCGAATGCCTCGGAGAACTGCCGCCGATCGGCAGAAGATCGGGCCTTGTCGACCAAGTGGCAAGATCTCCGCAATCCCGATACAGCCATAGCCTGAGAAAAGTGCGAACCGAGATAAGCCTTGCGGAAACCAGCCGCCCGATCAGGTTTCTTGGGTTGACTGCCGTATCCAACGACGGTTCGAAGAGTTCGGTGGCCAGCAATCTCGCTACGCTCTACTCGATGTCGGGCCTGAAGACGCTGGTGATTGACGCCGACATCCGGCGCCCGACCATGACCCCCTCGCGGCTTCTGAGCCAGTCGGGAGCCCTCGACCTACCGTGCCAGGACCCTGTCCGTCTCAACATCGTTCGTGCTGCGGGGCGGCCGTTCGACATCCTTTCCAGTTCGACCGTGGACGCCAGACACCTCCTGGCGCCTAGCAAGATGGAGGCGTTCCTCTCGGAGCTAGCCGCTAGTGACCTTGCCGCCAACGGACTTCCTGCCTACGACATTGTCATACTCGACCTGCCGACGCTTGCCTCGGGTGCCGACGAACTGATTGTCGGATCTGTCCTGGACGGCGTGGTGATCGTTGCCGAGTGGGGCAAGACACAGGTCCAGACGCTGCAGGAACTTGTCAAGACGTTGCAGGCCTGCAGGACCCCGATACTAGGCGTACTCTTGGCCAGGGTCCGCGCGCCCAAGCGCCGCAAAGCATGAAACCGTAGCGAGACATTCTCCTTCGGAAGTTGCAAAAAGTCTAGGAGGATCATTCCTTGGGATTAGGGGGATAGCCCCTGAGCGTCACGCTACCTCCTTTGCCCTTCTTGTCGACAACCTCCGACCTTGGAAGAGTGCAACAACAAGTCGAAACAGCGATTGTTCCATGACAACGAACGCCTTCGAGTCACATCAGGCAGCCCCGATCTGGGTTCAGCCATCTCTGCCTATCCCGTCCGACAGCCGAACGGCAGTCCTGCACGTCCTTCCCGCATCCGACAACAACGGTGCCGGGGCAGTGTTGACGGACCTTTCGCCCGCGCTCAGCTTGGGAACGACGAACCCTCCTGTGGGCGGTCTCCTGAAGCGCATCATGGATCTGGTAGTAGCATTCACGGCGCTTATGGTTGCCGCGCCGGTAATGATTGTCGTTGCTCTGCTGATCAGGATGACGGCAGGAGGCCCGGCAGTGTTCTCGCATAGCCGCATCGGCTTTGGCGGAAAGCCATTCGATTGCTACAAGTTCCGCTCGATGGTCACCAATTCGGACGAAGTTCTGAAGTCATTTCTCGACAGCAACCCTCAAGTCAGGTTGGAATGGGAGGAGACCCGCAAGATCAGGAACGACCCCCGCGTCACGGTGCTTGGGTGGATGCTGCGTAAGTCGAGCCTCGACGAACTCCCGCAATTGTTCAACATCATCCGCGGCGACATGAGTTGTGTGGGTCCAAGGCCCATCGTCAAGGACGAACTAAAATGCTACGGCGACCACTTAGGGGAATACCTTCGGGCAAAGCCCGGGCTCACCGGTCTGTGGCAGGTGAACGGAAGAAGCAGCATGGACTACGCCAACCGCGTGAAGCTGGACTGCCAGTATGTGCGGAACTGGTCGGTTTGGCTCGATATCGTGATCCTGTTCAGGACGGTTTTCGCAGTCATACGTTTCGACCGGGCTTCCTGAAGTCCCGCCGTGTCACCTTTCCTTGCGCTTCCGGTGGACGGACAGGGACAGACCGATGATATAGGCGCCAGCCAAGACGAATGACAGTATCAGGAACTTAGTGACGGTCACGTAGCCCGGCAACCCGAGCCCATTCCAGGCAAAGCTTCCGACCACAAGCAGCGCAGTCGCCGCGATCAGCGCAGGAGCCTTGAAGCGCAGTCCCATCAGAACGCCTGCCGCCGATATAGCGATTACACTCATGAGCACCGACATCTCCAGTGATACCCGCAGGAACTGATCGCCTCACTGC
>NZ_RZPB01000171.1:0-9318 GCF_003998535.1 Mesorhizobium sp. M7A.F.Ca.AU.002.02.1.1
GCCTATGCCTTGCTCCCTGGCGGCGGCCATCTGGGCCGCGGCGCGGTCGCCGACCAGTGCCGTGGCAACCGCCAGCGCCGATCGCGCCTCGCCTTCCTGGGTTTTGGCCAGCGTCCAGCGCAGATGCAACAGCGTCGCTTCTGCCTTGCGGATATCGGCCGACAGGTTCTTGAAGCGGGACGCCTGGCGCGCCTGGCGCTTCAGGCTTTCGATCTGGCTTTCCAGCTCGCCGACGACGTCGTCCAGCCGTTCCAGGTTCTGTTCGGCCGCCTTCAGCCGCAGTTCTGCCTCGTGGCGGCGGGTGTGCAGGCCGGAAATGCCTGCCGCCTCTTCGAGCAGGGCGCGGCGTGCCTGGGGCTTGGCCTGGATCAGTTCGCCGATGCGGCCCTGGCCGACCATCGACGGCGAACGCGCACCGGTCGACTGGTCGGCGAACAGAAGCTGCACGTCCTTGGCGCGGGCCTCCTTGCCGTTGATACGGTAAAGCGAACCGGCCTCGCGCTCGATGCGGCGCGACACCTGCAGTTCGTCGGCATCGTTGAAGGCAGCGGGCGCCGAGCGGTCGCTGTTGTCGAGGAAGAGCGTCACTTCGGCGGTGTTGCGCGCCGGACGCGTGCCCGAGCCGGAGAAGATGACGTCGTCCATGCCGGACGCGCGCATATTCTTGTAGGAGCTTTCGCCCATCACCCAGCGCAACGCCTCGACAAGGTTCGACTTGCCGCAGCCATTGGGCCCGACAATGCCGGTCAGGCCGCGTTCGATGACGAACTCGCCAGGCTCGACGAAAGATTTGAAACCAAGGAGGCGAAGGCGCGAAAACTTCATTCGCGCCGCCCGCTAAGCGGATTTCCGTGGTTTTGCGAAAGGAATTCGCAGCACAACGAGAAGCCGCGCACGCCGAAGCGCCGCCGCCTCAGGGCTGACTGGACGTCAGAGCAGAGGGTCGATGATGGCCGACATTTCCTCAATCGACATCGCCCCCTTGTAGGTCTTACCGTTGATGAAGAAGGTCGGTGTCGAGTCGACCTTGAATTCATTGGCGCCGCGCTTCTGGACCGATCTCACATCGTCCAGAAGTTTCTGGTCCGTCAAGCAGGCCTCGAAGGACTCCTGTGTAAAACCGGCGAGCTTCGAGATTTGCAGCAGCGCATCCTTGGTATTCTGGACGCCAACCCAGTTCGCCTGCTGCCGGAACAGGACGTCGACCATGGGGTAATAGTTATCCTTGGCGCAGCGCGCCAGCATAAAACCGGCTTCGGCGCTCGGGTCGAACGGGAATTCGCGCAGGATGTAGCGAACCTTGCCGGTGTCGATGTACTTGGTCTTCAGGTCCGGAAAGGTGGTCTCGGCGAAATGCGCGCAATGCGGGCAGGTCATCGAGGCGTATTCGACGATGGTGACCTTGGCGTCGTCCTTGCCAAGCTGCTTGTCGGGCAGCGCGCCCGGCTTCATCAGTTCCGTCATGTCCACGGTGCCCTGGGCTTCCGGCGCGGTGGCGGCGGCCGGCGTGGCCGGCTTTGCGGGAGCGGCCGGCTCAGCGGGCTTCACATTCGCAGCCTTCGCCTCCTCGCCAGAGTCGCTGCAGGCCGCGAGCAGGGCCACCGCCGGAATGGCGGCCAGCGAAGACAGGACGTTTCTGCGAGACAAGCTTTGGCCAAACGGGGGACGGTTCATACGAATCACCTGACAAGGGTTGGATTTTGCAATGCAAAGACACGAAAAGGCGAGAGTTGGCGCGAATTAAGGCATCTCGATCCCCAATCCAATCGCGAAACCTGACAAGGGCGATCACGAATGCGAGATATAGACGACGAATCCATGACTTTCTTCAAGACGCCTATGATTTTCTCTCCCCAATAATGGTCGCGCCAAGTTTCTCCAGCGAGGCGCGCAGTCCTTCATTATCGACCAGGCCGACAGTCCCCGACAATTTCGTCTTCTCAGCCGCGGTCAGCGGTCTCAGGGCCGGTCTGCGCTTTCCTTTGTCGGCTGTCACCGGCTTCTGCAGGATCCTGATGCGGTTGATGGCGGTGAAGCCGAGGAAGGCGTTGACCCGGTTGATGATCTCGCCCGTCTCGTGCTGCAGATGAAGTGCCGCCATGCCTTCGCAGGCAATGACCAGCACGGCCGGCTCGAACGGATCGTCCTCATGCATACGGCGCGGCCACTGGATTTTTTCGGGGCGCGAGTGGCTGGCCAGCCGTGGGCCGGCGATCTCGTCCCATGACTGGACGAGGCCGATCGAAATGCCGGCCCGCTTGCGCAGCACCGGATCGAGGATCCTGGTCGCGAGATCGCTGACCGGGACGGGATTGCCGTAGGGCGTTCTCCCTGCCATGTACGTCCTCCAGCGACGACCCAGCAGATACCGGCCAGGCCAATACAAGATCAATGGCACCAGCAGACCAGACCCGCAAGACCGCATCCTGGGATAGTGGCAAAGCCACATCCGCAGATAGCAGCATAGCTGCATCTGGAGATAGCAGCACAGCTGCATCCGGTGTCAGCGACGATATCGCATCCCGCCTGCTCGGCTGGTATGATGTGCATCACCGTGAATTGCCGTGGCGCATCACGCCCCGTGAGCATGCACGCGGCGTGCGGCCTGATCCCTACCGCATCTGGCTCTCCGAGGTCATGCTGCAGCAGACCACCGTCGAAGCAGTGAAGGCCTATTTCCGGATTTTCGTCGAGAAATGGCCCGATGTCGAGGCGCTGGCCGCGACGCCAGCGGAGGACGTGATGAAGGCCTGGGCCGGGCTCGGCTACTACTCCCGCGCCCGCAATCTCAAGGCCTGTGCCGATCTTGTGGCTGCGCGTGGCGGCCGGTTTCCCGACACGGAGACTGGTTTGAGAGAATTGCCCGGCATCGGCGCCTATACGTCGGCGGCCATCACGGCGATTGCCTTCGACCGCCCCGCCGCGGTTGTCGACGGCAATGTCGAACGTGTCATCTCCCGGCTGTTTTCGATCACAACCCCGCTCAGCGAAGCCAAGCCCGAGATCCGCGCCCATGTCGAGCGCATGGTGCCCGGGATAAGGCCTGGCGACTTCGCCCAGGCGATGATGGATCTCGGCGCCACCATCTGTACGCCACGCCGGCCACGCTGCATGCTGTGCCCGCTGCGCGAAGACTGCGACGCGGTCGTTTCAGGCGATCCCGAGCACTTCCCGGTGCGCCTGCCCAAGGCCGACAAGCCGCAGCGGCACGGCGCGGCCTTTGTCGCCGTACGGGCCGACGGCGCCATCCTTCTGCGCAAACGGGCCGAGAAGGGCTTGCTCGGCGGCATGACCGAGGTGCCGACGACAGGCTGGACCGCGCGGATCGATGGGGCAACCACGCAAGCGGCCGCGCCGTTTCCCGCCGACTGGCGGCATGCGGGCCGCATTGCGCATGTCTTCACGCATTTCGCTCTCGAACTCGAAGTCTTTCACGCTCACATCAAAGGTGATGCGCCAGACGGGCATTTCTGGTCGCTCGCTCACGAGATTTCCGGCGAGGCGCTGCCGACTGTCATGAAAAAGGCAATCGAGGCTGCGATACCCGGCGCGACGAAAAAGCCGTCGCCACACAGTGCAAAGAGGCCCCATGACTGAAATACGCCACATCGTTTTCGATATCGGCCGCGTGCTGATCCACTACGATCCCAACATTCCGTTCAGCCGCCTCATTCCGGATGCCGAAGAGAGAAAGTGGTTTTTCGACAATGTCTGCACGCATGATTGGAACATCGAGCAGGATCGCGGCCGGACCTGGGAAGAGGCCGAGGCGCTGCTGATCGCGGACCATCCCGATCACGCGGAAAACATCCGCGGTTTCCGCCGCCACTGGCACGAGATGGTGCCGCATGCCTATGAGGACAGCGTCGCCATCATGGTCGGTCTGATCGAGAGCGGCCACGACGTGACCATGCTGACCAATTTCGCCAGCGACACGCTGGCCGAGGCCCGCGAGCGCTTCGATTTCCTCAATCGTCCGCGCGGCGTGACGGTGTCGGCCGATATTCGCCAGATCAAGCCCGACCGAGCCATCTACGATCACCACGTCGCCGCATTCGGCCTCGAACCGGCCGCGACGCTGTTCATCGATGACAGCCAGAAGAATGTCGACGGCGCCAAGGCGGCAGGCTGGCAATCGGTGCTGTTCACCGACGCAAGGACGCTTCAAGCAGACCTTGAACGTCTCGGAATCAAGGCCTGATTTGAATCGCTTCGCGCGATCCGTTGAGCCTTTGAATCAAAGGCATTCGAAGCAATTGGCAGGGGCTCAGGCCCCTGCCCGCTCCATGCCGAGCCGCGCGATGCGGCGAAGCTCGTCGATCGGGGTCAGGCCACCGCTGCGCTCATAATGCCAGAAGGTCCAGCCGTTGCAGGCATCCAGCCCCTGCACTTCGGCGCCGACCTTGTGGATCGAACCGGCGCTGTCGCCGATCGCCACCGTGCCGTCGGCCCGCACCTTGGCCGCCCAGCGCTTCTTGGCATCGTAGAGCGTCGCACCCGGCATCATCAGGCCGGTGTCGATCAGGCTGACGAAGGCAACGCGCGGCTCGGCGCGCTTGCCCGTGAGAACGGTGAGATCGGCACCATCCAGCGGCCGCACCGCGTCGATGCGCTCGTTGGCGGCGTCGATGTAGGCCTGCTCGCGCTCGATGCCGACGAAATGGCGGCCGAGGCGCTTGGCCACCGCGCCGGTGGTGCCGGAGCCGAAGAACGGATCGAGCACGATGTCGCCCGGTTTGGTCGAGGCCATCATGATGCGGGCAAGCAGCGCTTCCGGCTTCTGCGTCGGGTGCAGCTTGTCGCCATTGTCGTTCTTCAGCCGCTCGCCGCCGGTGCAGATCGGAAACAGCCAGTCGGAGCGCATCTGGATATCGTCGTTGGACGCCTTCATGGCTTCGTAGTTGAAGGTGTAACCCTTGCCCTTCTGGTCGCGCGTGGCCCAGATCATCGTCTCATGCGCGTTCTGGAAGCGGCGGCCGCGGAAATTCGGCATTGGGTTGGTCTTGCGCCAGACGACGTCGTTTAGGATCCAGAAGCCGAGATCCTGCATCTTGGCGCCGACACGGAAGATGTTGTGATAGGAGCCGATGACCCAGATGGTGCCGTTGGGCTTCAGCACCCGGCGCGCCGCCAGCAGCCAGGCACGCGTGAAAGCATCATAGGCCTCGAAACTCTCGAACTGGTCCCAATCGTCGTCAACGGCGTCGACCTTCGACTGATCAGGGCGGTGCAGGTCGCCGTCGAGCTGCAGATTGTAGGGCGGATCGGCGAAGATGACGTCGATCGATTTTTCGGGCAGCCGGTCTAGCGCGGCGACGCAGTCGCCCTTGAGGATCGTGTCCAGCCATTCGGATTGCTGGGGAGCGTGGGAAAGCTCGTCGAGAAGACGCACGGCAGACATTCTGACACCCAAGGCACGCGTTACTGTTTACTCCTGGTTATGGTTACCGATCAGCGTAAATATTCCGTGAAGGCAAGGGACTGGTGTGGCGAATTTGCGAAGGCGGCCCTGTTGGTGTATGCCGCGCCGCCTGAGCCTTCCGAGGCCACTTCGCCCTCCCATTGTCCGGATCACCATGCCCCAGCCAGACCTTGTCATCTTCGATTGCGACGGCGTGCTCGTCGATTCCGAGATCATCGCCGCCCGCGTCGACGCCGAGCTTTTGACCTTGGCCGGATACGAGATATCGGCTGAGGAGATTTCGGAGAGCTATGCCGGCCTGACCTTCAAGGACATCATGCTGCGGGTCGAGGAAAAGTCCCGCATTCCCTTCCAAGCCTCTCTGATCGACAGGGAGGAACAATTGGTCGACCGCAAACTGCGCAGTGACGTCCGCGCCATCGATGGCGCGCGCGAGGCCGTTGCCGCGGTAACCGTGCCGCGCTGCGTCTGCTCGAATTCACGCTCCGAGAGGATCGAATTCATGCTGGAAAAGGTGCATCTTCTGCCGTTTTTCACCGACCGGATTTTTTCGGCGATGGAAACACCGACCGCGAAAACGAAACCGGCGCCGGACGTGTTCCTGTTCGCGGCGGAGAAACTCAACGCCAACCCGGCGAACACTTTCGTCATCGAGGATTCCGTGCACGGCGTCCACGGCGCAAGGGCGGCGGGCATGCGGGTGATCGGCTTCACCGGCGCGGGACACAGTTATCCCGGCCATGCCGACGCGCTCACCGAGGCCGGCGCCGAAACGGTGATCCGCCGCTGGGCAGAGTTGAAAAGCGTGATCGCCGCGCTGTCGGAGTGGTCGGACGCCTGAGAAGCGTGCGCCGCGACGCACGCCTCATGCAACTGCCGAGACCTAGTTCGTCGCGGCAGCCCTCTTGCGGCGGGTCTTCTTCGACTTGTTGGCCGTTGCCTGATGCGCGGTTTCGTCATAGCCGGCAAAGGCCTGATAATCCTGGGCCGTCGGCTCGGGCACGACGACATTGGAATCGGTGAAGACGAACTGCGTGGCAACGGAAGGATCGGTGACCTGGACCTGATACTGGTGGAGCTGCGAATAGAGGACCTGGGTGCCGTGCATCACCGCCGTTCGGATCGGCATGGTGATCGTGCCTGGAGAAAACTTCGGTCCGGGGACAATCTTGCCGGCGACCGCAATCTTCATCGCCAACTGGCCGTTGGCACGGCTGCAGTCGCGTGTCACGTCGCTGACCGACGCCTGGTAGATGATATTGGCCGAATCGTCGGGCGGCGTTGCAGCAGCGGCGTCAGCCTCGGCCTGGGCCGCGGCATCCTGCGCGGCATCGCCGGTCTTCTTGATCCTGGGCTTGGGCTTCTGAGCTTCCCTGGAATAGGTGTTGAAGAAGGCCGTGCCGTCGCGCACGGTCACCCTGGGACAATAGGCCTGCAACTGGCTGGCCAGGATCTTGGGATCCTGCGGCGGCGGTGGCGCCGTCGGGTCCTCCTTCTTGCCGATGCCGAGGTTCAGGATGCCATTGTCGCCCGATTGGCAGCCGGCGGCGGCAAGCATAAAGCCGGTGAGCGCAAGACCCGCCAAAAAGCGACCACTGAATGTACGAAACGCCATGAAACTGCACTTCCCTCTCGCAAAGCTGGTGACGTATATCAACCGCGCGGCAAAAATGCGACTGAGCCAGTGCAGAATTAACCACCTTGCGGTGGACGGAAAAAGCCAGGCAGTAACGGAATTGTGACATGCACTATGTGAGTACCCGCGGGGAAGCCCCCGTTCTTGGATTTTCCGACGCCGTGCTGGCTGGGCTGGCGCGCGACGGCGGGCTCTACGTGCCGCGCGAGTGGCCACAGTTTTCCGCCGCCGAGATCCGCGCCATGCGCGACCTTGCCTATCCCGACCTTGCCATCCGCGTGCTGTCGCCGTTCCTTGGCGGCGAAATCCCGGCGCCCGTCTTCGAGCGGCTGGTCCGCGAAGCCTATGCCACCTTCCGCCACGAGGCTGTCTGCCCGCTGGTGCAGACCGGCCCCAACACCTTCGTCCTGGAACTCTTCCACGGGCCGACGCTCGCCTTCAAGGACGTGGCGATGCAGCTTCTGGCCCGGCTGATGGACCATGTGCTTGCCGAACGCGACCAGCACGCCACCATCGTCGGCGCCACCTCGGGCGATACCGGCGGGGCTGCCATCGATGCCTTTGCCGGTCGCAGCCGGACCGACATCTTCATCCTTTTCCCGCATGGCCGCGTCTCGCCGGTGCAGCAGCGGCAAATGACGACGTCGACGGCTGCAAATGTCCATGCGCTGGCGATCGAAGGCAATTTCGACGATTGCCAGGGCCTGCTCAAGGACATGTTCAACGATCACGGCTTTCGCGACCGGGTGGCGCTTTCGGGCGTCAATTCGATCAATTGGGCCCGCATCATGGCCCAGATCGTCTATTATTTCTCCTCGGCGCTGTCGCTCGGCGCGCCGGACAGGCCGGTTTCCTTCACCGTGCCGACCGGCAATTTCGGCGATATCTTTGCCGGCTATGCCGCCAAGAAGATGGGCTTGCCGATCGATCGGCTGGTCATTGCCACCAATGACAACGACATCCTGGCGCGCACTTTTTCGACCGGCGAATACCGCACCAAGGGCGTCTTTGCGACCACGTCGCCGTCGATGGATATCCAGGTGTCGTCGAATTTCGAACGCTTGCTGTTCGAGGCCTCCGGCCGTGACGCCGCGACCGTGCGGCGCTACATGGACGGCCTGAAGCAGTCCGGTGCTTTCACCATCGAACCCCACCAAATCGCCGGGATGCGGTCCGAATTCGACGCCGGCCGCGCTGATATGGACGAGGTCGCCGCCACCATCCGCTCGACGCTCGCGACCAGCAACTATCTGCTCGATCCGCACACTGCGGCAGCCGTGCATGTCGCCGCAGGCAAGGCGTCAGGCGCCGTGCCGATGGTGGTGCTGGGTACAGCACACCCGGCAAAATTCCCGGCCGCCGTCGAAGCCGCCAGCGGCGTGTCGCCCGCACTGCCCGCATGGCTAGGTGGGTTGATGACATCGGAGGAAAAATACACGGTACTTCCATCCGACCTGAAAATGGTGGAAGATTACGTCGGCCGCCGCGCGCGGGCGGCGCGTTAGGGAGTAGTAGCCATATGGGTGTTGAGGTAAGCCGTCTGTCGAACGGCCTGACAGTCGCCACCGAAACCCTTCAAAGCATCGAATCGGTTGCCCTTGGTGCCTGGGTGAAGTCGGGTGCCCGCAATGAACGTGACGACGAGCATGGCATGGCCCATCTGCTCGAGCACATGGCGTTCAAGGGCACGAAAAGGCGGAGCGCCTTCGAAATCGCCTCGGAGATCGAGGACGTCGGCGGCGAAATCAACGCCGCCACCAGCGTCGAGACCACCTCCTACTATGCCAGGGTGCTCTCCGACGACGTGCCGCTAGCCGTCGACATTCTTGCCGACATCCTGCAGGAGTCCGAATTCGACCCGCAGGAACTCGAACGCGAACAGCATGTGATCCTGCAGGAGATCGGCGCCGCGCACGACACGCCCGACGACATCGTCTTCGACCGTTTCACGGAAACCGCCTATCGCCATCAGACGATTGGGCGCTCCATTCTCGGCACGCCCGAAACGGTCAAGTCCTTCACCTCGAAACAACTTCACGACTTCATAGAGCGGCAATATGGCGCCGAGCGCATGGTGATTGTCGCCGCCGGCGACATCAAGCATGACAATTTCGTGCGCGAGGTCGAAAAGCAGCTCGGCGGCTTCCGCAGCAAGGCCGACAGCACCATCCCGCAATATGCGCAATATGTCGGCGGCGATTTTCGCGAGGACCGCGACCTGATGGACGCGCAGATCGTGCTGGGGTTCGAAGGCCGGGCC
>NZ_RZPB01000172.1:0-9315 GCF_003998535.1 Mesorhizobium sp. M7A.F.Ca.AU.002.02.1.1
GATCATCACCACCGGAATGTGCGATGTCGCCGGATCGCTCTTCAGCCGCCGACAGACCTCCAAGCCGTCCATATCGGGCATCATCACATCGAGCAGCACGACATCGACCTTGCCGTTCTCGCAGGTCTCGATCGCATCCGGCCCGTTGGTGGCGGTCAACACTTCGAAATATTCGGCCAGCAGCCGCACTTCCAGCAGCCGCACATTGGCAGGGATATCGTCGACGACGAGGATCCGCGCAGTCATTTCATAACGCTCCGGCTCGGCTGAAGGGGCACATCACGCATCGCCCAGATAGGATTTGATGGTTTCGATGAAACGCGGCACCGAGATCGGCTTCGAAATATAAGCCTCGCAGCCACCCTGGCGGATACGTTCCTCGTCGCCTTTCATGGCGAAGGCGGTCACGGCAATGACGGGGATGACGTGCAGTTCGTCGTCCTCCTTCAGCCATTTGGTCACTTCAAGCCCCGACACCTCAGGCAACTGGATATCCATCAAGATGAGATCCGGCCGGTGCTGGCGTGCCAGATCGAGCGCTTCCAGACCGTTGCGGGTGCGCACGGTCTCGTAACCGCTTGCCTCGATGAGGTCCCGAAAGAGCTTCATGTTGAGCTCATTGTCCTCGACGATCATAACCTTCTTCGGCATCGATATCCCGTCCCGGCCGCCCTTCCGCTTCGAAGGCGACCGTCATGCGCCCATATCTGAACGCACCAAACCCTGCTTCACTTTACGGCAATATGATTGACGAAACGGAAATCCGCGGCTGGAAAACAGCGCGAATTCTACCTCGTCGCCTGCGCGTCCAAAGGGCGCGCCACGCTCTAATGGCTTGCCGCAAGCAACTCTTGCCATTACTGCGGGAGAGACTCATTCCACACACCGAAGGTAGTGATGGCAAACGCAGCGTCAATGCGCGAAGAAGCGGAATCGATTGCCGTGAAGGCCCTGGGCTTTGTCGCCTCCGATCCGGAGCTTTTGCCGCGCTTTCTGGCTATCACCGGCATAGAGGTCCATTCGATCCGCAAAGCCGCCAGTGAGCCGGGTTTCCTGGCTGGTGTCCTGCAATTCATCCTCGCCCACGAGCCGACGCTGATGCGCTTTGCCGAGGAAACCGGCACCCCGCCGGCTGCTGTCGGCAAGGCCCTGCGGTCGCTGCCGCTGGGCGATGACAATCACGAGCATTCCATATGAGCGATGATCCAGAAACAGCGCGCCAGATCGAAGAACTGGCAGCCGACAACCGGCCGTTGCTGGTGCTCGATGTCGACGATGTCGTGCTCGAATTCATCCGCCCGTTTCCGAATTTCCTCAAGACGCGTGGCTATGGCCTGACGCTGGCCTCGTTCCGGCTGACCGGCAACATCGCAGAGACGGCCAGCGGCCGCCTGATCGAACAGCCCGAAGTCACGGCACTGCTGGGCGATTTCTTTGACACGCAAGCCGATTGGCAAAACATTACGGACGGCGCGGCAGAGGCCCTGGCAGGGCTTGGCGACCGCGCGGAAATCATCTTGCTGACGGCCATGCCGCACAAACACCGTGCCGTGCGTCGTGTCCATCTCGACGCGCTTGGACTGAGCTACCCGCTTCTGACCACTGAAATGGCCAAAGGACCGGCAGTGGCCAAGCTTCGCGGCAAGGCCGGCCGACCGGTGGTCTTCGTCGACGATCAGCCGCACAATCTGGCGTCGGTGCGGGAATCGGTCGCCGACGCCGAACTGTTCCACCTGATGGCCGACAATTCACTGCGCGCATTCCTGCCCCCGGTGACGGACGATGTGGTCGTCGTCCAGGACTGGCACGAAGCCGCGCCGAAGATCGCAAGCGCGCTGGGGCTCTAAACTCCAGCCTTCAAGGGTTCAGTTTCGCACCTGCGCCGCCGCTGTCGTCCCCGCTGTCATCGTCGCCGTCACCATCGTCCACGCTGTCGTCCACGGCCGGATCGGCAGGCTTCAGCATGACGCCATTGACGGTGACCGAACCGTCGGCCTTGGCGTTGACGATCCATTCCAGCCGTCCATCGGACAGCGTCTTGCCAAAGCCCTTCGCCATGAGAGCGACTGGCACGTATTGGGCCACCTCCGGTTCCGACTTTGCCGCTTCCTGCAGGCCTTCGACAAGCTTGTCGAAGCCGGCGACATCGACGGTCACGCTACCTTCGGGCTTTTCGCCCGGGAATGTCATCTCGCCTTCCAGGGCGATCTCCGTATCCTTGTTCTTCACGGTGCTGTGGCCAAGCACGACCTTCGGCGTCTTGGCCATGAAGTCGGCCTTAAGCTGCTCGCCGAATTCGGCAGACAGCGGCGGATTCTTATTGAGATCAAAGGCTTCGATCGCCTTCTTCGCCATGCTGTCGAGATCGATATTGGCGCCGCCAAAGTTCAAATCGACATCGGTGGGCAACAACCCCACGCTCCAGCTCGGGAGAAGCTGGGTCGGCACGGTCAGTCCCGATGCCTTGATGCCGTAGGTGATCGTGCCGTTTTGGGCGACGCCGTCGGAGCCGAACACGGTGCTGAGCTGGGTGGCGCCGAAATTGCCGACCGGGCTTTCCACCGCGAAATCCTTGAAACCATAGGTCCCGTCGATACGCTGCCAAAGCGGTAAGGCGGCGAACAAAAGCGATTTGAGCTGCGCCTGGTTGGCCTTCAGCGTCGCCTCGTCCTCGTTGGCCACAGCAAATGCCAGGAGATCGAGCAATGGCTTGGTCTGCACGCCCTTGCCGCTGGCTTCGACCGACAATTCCGGCGACCTGACGGTGACCGGGAATTTCAGCCCGCTCTCGGGGTCATCGAAATTGATCGCTTCGACAAAACTCGACACCTTCTGCGAGGTTGTGAAATCGACGCCCCCGGTCGCCGACTTGGTCGCGGCAACGGTCGCGATGCCAGCGCCGGCGCTGGCCTCCATGTGCTGCTTGGCATCCTTCGACGCCATCGTCATGCCGGCCATCGAACTGGTGCCGCTGGTGAAGGCCGCCAGATTTGGATCGTAGACGCCCGAGCCCTTGCCGTCCTTGATCGAAAACTGAGTGCTTTGCAGGCCTTCGGGTCCGTTGAACTCGAAGGAGGCGCTCTGGGAGAAATCCATCGAGACATCCCAGGATCCGTCGCTGCGCGGCTTGACCATCAGGGCATAGGGCGCGAAGTCGAACTTCAGCAGTTTCTGGTCCGGAAATGATGCGGCAAGTGCCTTGAAATCGAACAGGATCTTGTAAGCACCACCTTCCAGCGAAACCTTCAAAATGCCTTTGTCGATCGCCTGCTTGCCGACATAGCGGGACAAGTCGTCGGACAATTGCTTCGCACCCTGACTGTCGACGGTCTGACTGAGAGCAGGGGCACTCAACGCAAGAAGGAACACGAATGGCAGGGCACGGTTCACGCGAATTCTCCGTTTGACCGAGAAGAAAGGCTTTGTCCGTCTGGTATGAAATTACCGCTGCAACCGCAAGGTGAGATCGACAACGGCATCCGGGCAGGCAATCTCGATCAAAGCACCAGCCGCATCAGCGGCCGACCGGCCTTGCGTTCCAACAGCCTCTCGAAACCAGCCTTCTCGAAGACCCGCGACGAGCCGACGAACAGGCCGATCGAACGCGAATCGCGAGACAGATCTATCGGACAAGCCTCGAGCAGCCGTGCACCGTTCTGGCGGGCAAAATCGATGCCGCCTTCGACGAGGCGATGCGTGATGCCCCTGCCGCGCGCCTTGCCGCGGATGAAAAAGCAGGAGATCGCCCAGACGGCCGGATCCGTGGCGTCGGCAGGATCGACCGGTGCCGACCCCCTGCCCTGGTTGTTCCATTCGGGCACGTCGGCGCGCGGTCCGATCTGCATCCAGCCAACCGCCTGACCGTCCTCGAATGCCAGCAGGCCCGGCGGCGGGCCGGCCTCGATGCGCGCCTTGATGTGGTCCTTGTTGCGTTCCCGGCTGCTCTCGCGACGCATCGCCGGCGCCAGCCGGAAGTGCGTGCACCAGCAGCCGTAGCAGGCACCTTGCTTGCCGAAGAGGTCCTCGAATTCAGCCCAAAGCTCGGGCGCAAGCGGCGCTATGGTCGTGCTCATGCGTTCTCCCCAGGCCAGCCTTGTCGCTGGCCTTGCACTGTCGTACCATTGCCTCTGTTCTCTTTATGTTCGCAGCGATGGCGGCCCCTGTCAACAATCCCGATCACGGTTTTTGCCGCGACTGCCTGATGCTTCAGCGCAGCCAGACGCGCCGCTGCGAGCGCTGCGGCAGCCCCCGGCTTGCGCGTCATCCCGAGCTTTACCGGCTGCATCTGGCCCATATCGATTGCGACGCCTTCTATGCGGCAATCGAAAAGCGCGACAATCCGGCGCTCAAGGACAAACCGTTGATCATCGGCGGCGGCAAGCGCGGCGTGGTCTCCACCGCCTGCTACATCGCCCGCATCCAGGGCGTCCGCTCGGCCATGCCGATGTTCAAGGCGCTCGAAGCCTGCCCGGAGGCGGTGGTCATCAGCCCCAACATGGAAAAATACGTCCGCGTCGGCCGCGAAGTGCGCGCCATGATGCAGGCGCTGACGCCGCTGGTCGAGCCACTGTCGATCGACGAGGCGTTTCTCGACCTCGCCGGCACCGAACGACTGCACGGCCTGCCACCCGCTGTGGTGCTGGCGCGCTTTGCGCTGGCGGTCGAGAAGGAGATCGGCATCACCGTTTCGGCCGGCCTGTCCTACTGCAAGTTCCTCGCCAAGATAGCGTCGGACTTCCGTAAACCGCGCGGCTTCTCGGTCATCGGCGAAGCCGAGGCGGTCGGCTTCCTGGCGGCGCAGCCGGTGACCATGATCTGGGGTGTCGGCAAGGCGTTCAACGCAACGCTGGAGCGTGACGGCATCCGCACCATCGGCCAGCTGCAGCAGATGGATCGCGGCGACCTCATGCGCCGCTATGGCACGATGGGCGACCGGCTCTACCACCTTTCGCGCGGCGAGGATGTCCGCCGCGTCGATCCCGATCAGGACGCCAAGAGCGTATCGGCCGAAACCACCTTCGACACCGACATCGCGTCGCTGGAGGAACTGATCGCGGTTCTCAGGGGTCTTTCGGAAAAGGTTTCGGCACGGCTGAAAAAGTCAGGCATTGCCGGGCGCACCGTGGTGCTGAAACTGAAGAGCCAGGATTTCAAGCTGCGCACGCGCAATCGCCAGCTCGGCGACCCGACCCGGCTCGCCGACCGCATCTTTCAGACTGGGGTGGAGCTTCTGCGCAAGGAAACCGACGGCACGAAGTATCGGCTGCTCGGCATCGGCGTCAGCGACCTCTCGGACGACGACAAGGCCGACCCGCCCGATCTGGTCGACATCCAGTCGCGCAAGCGCGCCATGGCCGAGGGCGCCATCGATGCCTTGCGCGACAAGTTCGGCCGCACGGCGGTGGAAACCGTCTACACATTCGGCAAGGGCCGCGATGCCCATCCGCCGGAGCCGCTCGAGGATTATGTGCGCTGCAAGTCTATCCTGCTCGTCACCACGCTCTTGCCGGTTTTCGGGTCGGTGTCGATGACGGTCAGCCGCATGCCGTTCTCGCCGCGTTTCTCGACCTTCATCTGCGCCCTTCGGTCGCCATTGACCTCCTTGGCCCAGCGAATGCCCAGGTTGATCGCATTGCCCGAACGGCTGCCGTTGAGTTGCGCCGGTCCCGTGCGAGAGCCGACATAGGTGCCGCTGTATTTGGCACCTGTAACTTTCAGATTGGCGCTGATGGCCCGCGACACCACAATGAGACCGCGGCAATTTCCATCCAGCGATAGCGAGGTTGAGGTCGCATTCGACTTGAAGCTGCACGATACGCTGACGTTCGGAGCATCCGTGGTTACCTGGACAGTGCCCTTGCCGGCGAAATTGCCCTTGAACGACTGAAGAAATTGGGTCTCGTCGGCATGTGCTGCGCCTGCCGCAACCAATAGACCGCCGGTAAGCGCGAATTGCGCGAAGGATCTCATCGAAGCTCTCCTTGTCGTTTTCGAAAAAAGGCGGGGCGATCCACGAGCACGGCTGACCATCGGGACTCAACGCCACCTACCATTTCAGGTTCCGTCCGCCACATGACTGTTTTACAACATCGAGCCAGTCGCGACTGGCCCAGAAGAATGCCTTGGCTAGCGGTTGCGGCAGAGGTGCTGGCCTGCGACATAGCGCGAATGGCACCCACCCCCTCGATCCCCAAGGCCGCGTTCTGGATGGCGCTGTCTATCGCCTCGTTCCTTGGCATGACGGTCGCCGGCCGGGCCACGACAGCGGAGCTCAACGTCTTCCAAGTGCTGGAGTTGCGCTCCGTGATCGGCTTCTTCATCCTGCTGCCGCTGGTGATGATGAGTGGCGGCTTTCAAGCCATGCGCACGCAGCGCCCGGTTGCCCATATCGCCCGCAACGTCATCCATTACACGGGCCAGGCGGCATGGCTCTACGCCCTCACCTTGATTCCGCTGGCCGTGTTGATCTCGATCGAATTCACCACTCCGATCTGGACAGCTATCCTGGCGGTGATCTTTCTGGGCGAAAGGCTGAACCGGCCCAAGTTGGCAGCGATCGCGCTGGGGCTGATCGGCGTGGTGATCATCGTGCGCCCCGGTGTCGGCTCGGTCGATCCTGGACATCTCGTCGTGCTGGGCGCCGCGGCCTGCTTCGGCATCTCGGTGGTCACCGTCAAGTCGCTGACCCGGACAGACAGCGTCGTACGCATCATCTGCTGGATGCTGATTGTCCAGTCGGTGGTCGGTCTCATCCCGGCGCTCTATACGTGGCGCAACCCGCCACTGGAGCTATGGCCATGGATCGTGCTGATCGCCTTCACCGGCATGTCGTCGCATTTCTGTATGGCCCGAGCGCTTGGCTATGCCGACGCGACCATCGTCTCGCCGATGGATTTTCTACGCGTGCCGCTATCGGCACTGATCGGCTGGCTGCTCTATAGCGAGCAGATCGACGCCTTCACCGCCGGCGGCGCGCTGCTGATCCTGATGGGCAATCTGCTCAATCTGCAGCGCAGGCAGATAAAGCCGGCCGAAGTGGCGGCGTCGTAGTCCCGCCGGCCGTCAGTTCCCTTCGTCGGGTATGTTGAGAAGATGGCCGCAGGCCTTGCAATGCACGGCGTCCGGCTCGTGCCGCCGCAAGCCGCACTGCGGACAGGGAAACAACACCTTGGCTGGCCGGAAGATCGCCTGAGCCAGTCTGACAAACAGCGATATGCCGATGATCATGGTGACGATTGCCGTCAGCTTGCCGGCCATGCCCGGCAGCACGATGTCGCCGAAGCCGGTCGTCGTCACCGTGGCGACAGTGAAATAAAGCGCGTCGATATAGTTTTCCAGGCCGGCGCCAGTGCGAAAGAAGAACGTGTAGACGAAGCCGGTGATGACGAACAGGAAGGTCAAAAGGTTGATGACCGCGTGGCTGGCCTCTCGCCACGGCCGCAGTCCTCGCATCTCGAAATGCCGCCAGAGCGAACCGCTGCGCGACAGCGACCACAGCCGCAGGATGCGCAGGAAGGCGAGATTGGCGAACGCCGTTGGCATCAGCAGCGTCAAGAGGATGAAGACATCGACCCACGAGGTCGGCTGCTTCATCAGCCGCAGCATGTTCTTGGAGGCAAGCAGGCGGGCAGCGAGGTCCGCGGCAACCAGCGCGGCCGCCGAATAGTCGAGCCAGAGGAAGGACGGCTTGTCCTGGAGAACCGGCGTCGCGATGAAGAAGGCGATGATGGCGAGGTCGATGACGACGGCCACCAGTTGGAACCGGAAAGCGGCCGGCGTGCGCCCATGATAAAGCCTGCGCAGCCGGTCACGCAGCCGCGCCAAGGCTGAAACCGCCTGCGACCCATTCCTCTGCGCCGGCTTCATGCTGACTGCGCCGGCGTTGGCCGCAGCGACCGCCCGGCTGATTGCCGCGCCCCGAAAAGAGCGGGGGTCACACCAATTCCACTTCGACCACGCCCGGCACCGCGCGCATCGCCGAGGCGATCTGCGGCGAGATACGGTAGCGGTTCGGCAGCTCTATCTCGATTTCACCCTCGCCTTCTTCCTTGATCAGCACGAAACTGACCTGGCCTTCGCCCCTGACGGTCAGTTGGCCGGCCAGCGTGTTGATCGGCGTGGCGTTGCGCACGAAGATACGCAGCGCCTTCTGGATGCGACTTGCCTCATCCTCCAGCGACTGCACCGAGTTGATGCGCAGATTGACGCCTTCCGGCCTGTCCTCGGCCGCAACGGTGATGACGACGGAGCGGCCGGCCTCGAGCAGGTCGCGATACTGTGCCAGTCCTTCCGAAAACAGCACGGCTTCGTACTGGCCTGACGTATCCGAAAAGGCGATGACGCCCATCTTGTTGCCGGTGCGCGTCTTGCGTTCCTGCTTGGATGTCACCGTGCCGGCCAGGCGGCCGGCGGCGGCACCGCGTTTGACGGCCGCCGAGAACTCGGCCCACGTTTGCACCCGCATCTTCTGCAGGGCCGCCTTGTACTCGTCGAGCGGGTGGGCCGAGAGGTAAAAGCCGACCACCTGGAATTCACGGTGCAGCCGGTCGGCGGCGAGCCACGGCTCTGTCGCCGGCAGATTGAGTGCCTGCGACTGGGCGCCGAGCGAGGCGCCGAAGATGTCGTGCTGTCCGGAAACCGCGTTCTGCTGCGCCAGCGACGCCAGCCCCATCATGCGTTCCACGCCCGCCATCATCGACGCGCGGTCGTGGCCGAAGCAGTCGAGCGCGCCGGCCATGATCAGGCTTTCGAAGACGCGCTTGCCGACGATCTTGGGATCGACCCGCTCGCAGAAATCGGCGAGGTTCTTGAACGGCTTTTCGCCACGCTGGGCAACGATGTGCTCGACCGCCGCGTCGCCGACGCCCTTGAGCGCTGCCAGCGAATAATAGATGCGGTTCTCACCGACCTCGAAGGGGCGAAAGCTCGATGTCACCGACGGCGCCAGAACCTCGATGCCGAGGCGCAGCGCGTCCTGGCGGAAATCGGCGAGCTTGTCGGTGTTGCCCATGTCGAGCGTCATCGACGCCGCCAGGAACTCGACCGGATAATGCGCCTTGAGATAGGCGGTCTGGTATGAAACCACCGCATAGGCGGCGGCGTGCGATTTGTTGAAACCATAGTCAGCGAACTTGGCCAGCAGGTCGAAAATGAAGTCGGCTTGCGGCTTGCCGACGCCACGCTCGACCGCGCCGGAGACGAAGCGCTCGCGCTGCTTGTCCATCTCGGCGCGAATCTTCTTGCCCATGGCGCGGCGCAGCAGATCGGCTTCGCCGAGCGAGTAGCCCGACAGCTCCTGCGCGATCTGCATCACCT
>NZ_RZPB01000173.1:0-9286 GCF_003998535.1 Mesorhizobium sp. M7A.F.Ca.AU.002.02.1.1
TCGATTTCGGATCGATCATCATCTGAATGTCCCGGCACAGCGTCGCGACCCGCGAGGCGCTCCGCGAGACGATGGCGTCGGCCCAGGCCTCGCCCTTCAGCGCAAGCCCGAACACATCGGCGGCATCGGCCTTGAAGCCGGCCTTGAGGGCCTGCGAAGCGATCCAGCGGCCGGAGGTGCTGTCTTCGAGCGGGGCCTGGTCTTCAGACAAACCACGGATCAGACCGAAGTGACCGGCAAGACCGGACAGCAATCGGCCGTTGCAAACGATGCCGCCGCCAATTCCGGTCGAGATGGTCAGAAAGACGATGTCGCGACCTTGCCCGGCGCCGAATTTGTATTCGCCCCAGGCGGCTGCCTGGGCATCGTTGAACGCACAGACGGGCTTGCCGAAAACAGCGGATGCCCTTTCGACCAGCGGGTAGCCGTCGGGAATGCCAAGCGTCGCCGGATTCAACGCCGACCAGCGTCCATCGTGCACCAGCCCCGTCACCGCAATACCGATACGACTGAAGCGGCTTGACCAGGCCGACGTGCTTTGCGCAAGGGATGCCAGCCAGGCGTCGGGTCCAGCCTCTCGCGCGGTAGGCACGATCATGTCCTCGACCACCTTGCCGCCGCTGACCAGCGCGGCCATGGTCTTGGTTCCCCCGATGTCGATGCCCAGCACGGTTGGGCCAAGCACGGTTTGCGTGCCCCTTGCCGCATAGGCCCCGGAAATCGCCTGGTGGAACCACGAGGTGACGTGCTCGGTACGGGTGATCGCCGATCCGACAACCACGGCACAGGCGCCGGCGCGCGCGGCGGCGGCCGCCTGCTCCGGCGACCGGATACGCCCTTCGGCGATGACGTAGGGGCTCAGGGTTCGCATTTGAGCGATGAGGGCAATGTCCGGATCCTCCGGCTCCGGCCCGCCGACATAGCCGGAAAGCGTCGTGCCGACGAAATCGACACCCGCGGCAAGGGCCCGGCGCGCATCGTCAAGGCAAGAGCAATCGGCCATGGTCAGCTTGTTCCTGGCCTTGACGGCTTTCACAAGCGCTTCGACAGGAACGGGACGGACACGGTCCGTCGCATCGAAAGCGATGATATCGGCGCCCGCCTCGGCCAGCGCCTCGACATCGGCCAGATAGGGCGTGATGCGCACGGGGCTGTCGGTCAGATCGCGCTTGACGATACCGATGATCGGCTCGCGGACGGCCAGGCGGGCGGCCGCGACATAGGGCACGGATTCGATGCGCAGGGCCTTGGCTCCGGCTTCAAGAGCGGCCCTGGCAAAGCCCGTCACGAATTGCGCACTGTCCATCGGGCCGCCGGGAACCGGCTGGCAGGACACGATGAGACTGTTGGCGATGTCTTCCCGCTGCACGTCGGCACTCCCCTGTCGCCATCACGATAAATGGAAAATACCAGATTACAACCAGTTCATAACTGGTATTATCTTTGCAGCTCGAAGACGAAGTCGTAGACGTCTCCCTTGTAGCGTGTCTCGCAGTATTCCACGATCTGTCCGTCGGCGAGAAAGCAGCGGCGCTCGGTCATCAGCAGCGGTGCGCCCATCTCGCAATGAAGGTGTCTTGCATCCTCCAGCGATGCGCCGCGCGAGCGCATGCGCTGGATTGCCCTCTGAGGCAGGAAGCCGCGTGCATCTAGCGCTTCATAGAGGGAGTCCTGAACCATCTCGGGCGAAGGAAGGAAGCGAACCGGCACGGCCGAGACCTCGACGGCGATCGGCGCGCCATCGGCCGTCCGCACGCGGCGCATGCGGATTACATTGGTGTTTGCGGCAATACCCAAAGCCATCATTTCGGCTGGCGATGGACGGCTTATCTGTTTGGAAAGCCATAGGCATCCAGGCTTCAGGCCGCGCGCCAGAATGTCCTCCGAAAAGCTCGTCAGCGTCGAAAGCGATTTTTCGACCCGCGACCCGATCTCGGTTTTGGAACCATGCCGGCGATTGAGCTGCCCTTCCTCTTCGAGCAACGCCAGAGCTTTTCTCACAGTGACACGCGAGATCGACAGGGCTTCCGCCAGAACCCGCTCGCCCGGCAGAACCGCGCCGGCCTTCAAAGCGTTGGAACGGATCGCTGCCTCGATCGCCGATTTCAACCGTCGGTAAAGCGGCACATCGGAGGCTGTCGCTTCCATCTCCCGACTGACAAGCCCGATCAGGTTCACGGTTGTCATTGCTCTTCCTCCCGCGCGAGAAGCACCCAGGATCAAAACATTCCTGACTGGACCCATACTGGTATTATCAATCCGGTGCAAACGTCCCGCGGGCGGTGCCTCGTCCGCGCCGTCAGCGCACCACGGCCCCTCAGCGAACCCGCGGTGACAGCTTCATGGAGATGCGATCGCAGGCAGCACGCAGGACCTCCAGAGTAAAGGCATGGCGGCTTTCACGCGTATGGCGATTGATATAGGCGACGATAATGGAGGCGACGGCGCTGCCGTCCGGTCCGATGACCGGACAGCAGATATCGGTGATGCCGACGAAATCACGGCTCTCGCGCATCCAGTAACCGTCCGCGCGGATGGTACGAAGCTGCTTTTCCAGCGCCTCTCGATCCAGCGGCGCCGGCGAATGTGCCGCACATTCGTCGATCATCCGCGTCGCGACCTTTGGCGGCTGGAAGGCAAGGATCACATGGCCGGAGGTCGCGTCGGTGGCCAGGCGGCCGTAGCCGAGGCGCAGCGTGAACGCCATGTCCTCGCCGCCGGGAACGGCCGCGGTCACGACAGTCAAGCCATGATTGAAGACGACCAGGTGCGGCGACTGATTTGAGTCCCCGGCAATCCGCGTCAGCTCGGGCATTGCGGCGGACATGAGATCCTGAGCGCTCGGCGTGTGCAGCCCCAGCTTGAAAAGCTTGTCGGTCAACGAATAGGCGTCGGTCTCGGCGTTGCGCTCGATATATTGACGCTCCTGGAGCGCGATCAGCATCCGGAAAATCTCATTCTTCGAACGACCGAGGCCTTCCGCGATCTCCTTCATCGTCAAGGGCGCTCGCGCCTCCGCCAGCAGCTCCAGGACATCCAGACCCTTCGTCAGCGCCGGGGCCGAATAGGTCGGTTTGCCACTCTCTTTTGCGTCATCTGCCATTCGAAGAATCCCCGGTGGTCCACGCACGATAGAGACAAGAAATCGGAATTGCCATTGGTTTTATATCCAAACTTGACACCATATATAAAACTGACATGATGACGGGGACAATGAATTTCGAGGCCGAGCCGATGACCGTCCAGAGACCAGCAAACACTGTCCGCGCGACCATCACGCCCCGGAACAACAGTGTTTACACGTCGGTCGATTTCGATCGCGAGGGCAAGCAGATCGGCTTCTTCCATGTGCCCCAATCGCCGCACGACGATGCCTGGGGCACGGTCCGCGTTCCGCTGGCCGTCATCAAGAACGGAGACGGTCCGACGGTCCTGATCGAGGGTGGCAACCACGGCGACGAATATGAGGGGCCGATCGCGCTCGGCGAGCTTCTGCGCGAGATCGATCCACGGGATATAGCCGGTCGCATCATCGCGATTCCGGCCATCAACATTCGGGCCGTCGAGGCCGGCACCCGCACCTCCCCGGTCGACGGGTTGAATTTCAACCGCAGTTTTCCAGGCGATTTCAACGGCACGCTGACAAGCCAGATAGCGGCCTATGTGCATGACATCCTGTTTCCGAAGGCCGACTATTTCCTGGATCTCCACTCCGGCGGTTCGTCCCTGATGATCCTGCCGAGCGCGATCATCGAGCCCTCCCCGACCGCGCAGGGGCATCGCAAGAACATCAAGGCGACGCTCGCCTTCGGGGCGCCGACCGTTGTCATGGTCGACAATCTCGGTGAAACCCGGACCTCGACCGCGTCCGCCAATCACCAGGGGCTGATCGTCATCGGCAGCGAGATGGCCGGCGGCGGCCTTGTCAGTCCGGATGCGTTGGCCATCTGCCGCAGGGGCATCCGCAATGTGCTGAAACATGCAGGCGTCCTGAAGGGCGCGCCTGACATTGCCCCTGGCGCCAACGCACGCGTGCTCAAGGTGCCCGGAAGCGAAGGCTATCTGCTTTCCGAGGAGGACGGTGTCTTCGAACCCTTGAGCCCCCTCGGCAGTGCCGTCAGCAAAGGCGACCTTGCCGGACGCATTCACTTCCTCCACACGCTGTCGCGCGCGCCCATCGATCTCCTTCACCCCATCGACGGCATCGTTTTCGCCAAGCGTCAACCCGGCCGCGTGCGCCCGGGGAATTGCTGTTTCGTGCTGGCCAACGAATATCCGGAGGCACTGACCGATGAGCCATGAAGACATCATGGCGGCTGCCCGGCGCATTGCCCCCTTCATACGGCGCACCCCGGTCGTCAAGCTCGACCATGCCACGGGCGCGAACCTCCAAAATGATGTCTATTTGAAACTCGAATGCCTCCAGGTGAGCGGCTCCTTCAAGATCCGGGGCGCCACGAACCGGGTGAAAACGCTCGAGCCGGGCCGGATCGAAAACGGACTGGTCGCCGCATCCGGCGGCAATCACGGCCTGGCCACCGCCTATGTGGCTGCCCGGGCCGGCGCTCCCGCCACCATCTACCTGCCGAACAATGCAAGCCCGCTGAAGGCGGAAAAGCTGCGCAAATGGGGCGCTGACGTTCGCTTCGAAGGCAAGGTCTGGGATGAAGCGCATGAGGCTGCATTGGCCGAGGCAAAAGCGCGCGGCGCCTTCTACATGCATCCCTTCGCCGATGCGCAGATCGTGTCCGGCCAGGGAACCGTGGCGCTGGAGATGGTCGACCAGATTCCCGATGCCGACATCTACATCGTCGCGATCGGCGGAGGCGGCCTCATCAGTGGCATGTCCGAAGTCCTGAAGCACGTCAAACCCGACGCCAGGATCGTTGGTGTCGAGCCGACCGGTTCACCGACCCTTCACGCCTCCCTGACTGCCGGCCGTGTCGTTCGCTTGCCCGAGATAACGACGAAGGTGGCGACCATGGCCTGCGGCCGCACGGACGAAAGTATCTACGAGATCGTCGCCAAGCACGTCGACGACATCGTCCTTGTCGAGGATGCGGACATGCAGAAAGCCGCTGAATTGCTCTGGTTCGAATTCGGCATCGCCGCCGACCTCAGCGGCGCGGCATCGCTGGCCGCGTTGATGAGCGGAGCTTTCAAGCCACCGCGCGGCGCCCGCATCGCCGGGCTTGTCTGCGGCGCCGGTGTCGAAGGCCTGAACGGCTGAGGTCGAGAAAGGCCGGTCCACGCAAGACGCGGCCCGACATGGATACGGCACGAGTGCCGCGGAATACCGCCGGAATGCCTGTCGCTGGGACGGTCGTCGTGCGGGACATGAAAAAGAGGCGAAGAATCGTCCTGTCGCAACAAGAGGAGAACTGAAACATGCGCATTTCCCTGAAAGCATCCATTGCTCTGCTTGCACTCGCCATCGCAACGCCCTCGCTTGCCGCGGAAAAGGTTCTTGGACTTGCGGCAATCGACTTGCAGAACTCCTTCTTTGTCCGCATGAAGGAAGCCGGCGACGTGGCTGCCGCCGACTATGGGGTGAAATCCACCTGGCAGAGCGCCGAGGGTAGCCTGGAAAAACAGGTCAGCATCATCGAGAATTTCATCAATCAGGGCGTCAGCGCGATCCTGATCGATCCGATCGACAAGAACGCGGTCATTCCGGTGATCCAGAAAGCCACTGCCGCCGGCATTCCGGTGATCACCATGGGCAACAAGGTCGAGGCAGGCTCGAACTATTCGACGCTCTATCCGGACTACGACAACATGTCGATGGTTGCCCGCGCGCTCGGCAAGTCGCTTGGCGGCAAGGGCGAAGTCGCCCTGCTCGTCGGTTCGCGTGGCAACTTCGTGTCCGACACGCGCGAAAAAGGCTTTGTCGAAACCCTGAAAAAGGAGTTTCCGGACATCAAGGTCGTCGGCATCGAGCCGACCGGCTGGGACGCAGCCAAGGCAACGAATGCCGCCCAGACATGGCTCACCACCTATCCGGACCTGAAGGCCATCGGCTGCATCTCCGACAGCCTTTGCCTGGCAGCCGATTCCGTTGCCAGTTCGATGGGAACCCAGCTGCTCTACGGCGGCTATGACGGCGACGCCGAGATGAAGCCGCTGATCGACGACGGCAAGATGGTGATGGACGTGCTGACCGGCGCCTATCGTGTCGGCTACTGGAACATCGCCGTTGCCGCTCGCCTGGCCAACGGCGAAAAGCTGCCGCAGGATCTCTACATGCCGACCTATTTCGTGACCTCGGATGCGACGGCGGCGAAGCTCAAGGCGGATGGCCTCACCTTCGAATACATCAACACCGACAAGGAGGCGGTGGAAGCCAAGAACTATACCGAGCAACTCGGTCCCAAGGTTCCGGCGACCGCCATGACCCTGGCAAAGTAACAGCCTAAAGCGGCTCAAGCGCCGGATGACGTATCATCCGGCGTCCCCTTTTCCTGACGATCGCCGTCGCCGCTTCCGTGGTGACCGCGCATGATGCTCGATAAGAGGACCGACCCATGTTCCAGTCCTGGACCTCTCCGTTACTACGGCGCAACGAACCGGTTCTCATCGCGGTGCTGCTGGTCGCCATCGCCGTCTTCGGCTGGATCGATCCGCGCTTTCTGTCGACCGGCAACCTTGTCAGCATCGCGCAGCAGAGTGCGGTCATCGCCCTCATCTCCTTTGCCATGACGGCCGTGATCATCGCGCGCGGCATCGATATTTCCGTCGGCAGCAACCTCGCCTGTTCCGGCATCGCCGCGGGTCTTGCCTATACGGCAACCGGCTCGGCGAGCCTGAGCCTTCTCGCCGCGATCGGTGGCGGTGCCGCGATAGGTCTGCTCAATGGAGCGCTGATCGGCTTTGCCGGCATCTCCCCTTTCATCGCAACGCTCGCCACCATGGCGTTCGCGCGCGGCCTGGCGCTCAGTCTCTCCGGCGCATCCAGCATCGCGGTCGCCGATCCGGTCCTGCTTTTCGCCGGACGCGAGACAATCGGCCTGCTGCCGGTCTCCGTCATCATCGCCGCCATCTGCCTGAGCCTCTGGTGGTTCGTGCTCAATCGAACGGTATACGGGCGTTGGATCTATGCGATCGGCGGCAATGCGGGGGCGGCGCGGGCCTCTCTGGTTCCCGTCGACCTCGTGCGCATCTCCGTCTACCTGATTGCCGGTGCGACAGCCGGGCTCGGCGCGATCCTCACCATCGGCCGCCTTGGTTCGGCACAGCCGCTTGCCGGCACCGGCCTTGAATTTACAGCCATCACAGCCGCGATCATCGGCGGCACGAAACTCTCCGGCGGCCAGGGCTCGATCTGGGGAACGGCGATCGGGGCGCTGCTGCTGGGCGTCATCAACACCGGCCTGTCGTTCCTGCAGGTGCCGCAGATCCTGATCTATTTCGTCACCGCGAGCCTCATTCTGGTGGCCGTTCTCACCAGCCAGCCGGAGAGTGTCGCCGCCTTGTTCAAGACCGGTGGCCGCAAGTCCACCCCGTCGCCCCGCAACACCGCCGCAACATCGGTCGGCAAACACAGCATCGCCTTGCGCGGGCTTGGCAAGTCTTTTCCGGGCGTCAAGGCACTCGACGGTGTCAGCTTTGCCGTCTCGGCCGGCGAGGTGGTGGGACTTGCCGGCGAGAACGGGGCCGGGAAATCGACGCTGGTGAAGTGCATTTCCGGTCTACATCGCCCGGACGAGGGTGAGATCGTCATCGACGGCAACGCCGTCCAGTTCCACTCCCCCAGCGCCGCCAAGGGCATCAGCGTCATCCATCAGCATTTCAGCCTTTCGCCGGACCTGACCGTGGCGGAGAATCTCTTCATCGGCCGCGAACCGCACACCCGCCTGGGATTTCTCGACCGGGCCCGGATGCGGCGCGATGCGAAAGCCATCATGGACGAGCTGTCGCTCGATATCGACATTGGCGCGGAACTGCGAACGCTTTCCGTCGGGCACCGGCAGATGGTGGAAATCGCCCGTGCCGTTCTGTCCGATGCCTGGTTCTTCATCATGGACGAGCCGACCAGCGCGCTCTCCAACCGCGAGCGCGACCAGCTCTATGACCTGATCGACAGGCTGAGAGCTCGCGGCGCCGGCATCCTCTACATCTCGCACAAGATGGAAGAGATCTTCAGCCAGTGCGACCGCGTCGTCGTTCTGCGTGACGGGCGCTTCATCGGCGAGCGCCAGACCAGCCAGACCAGCGAGGCCGAGATCGTCTCCATGATGGTCGGGCGCGATGTCGGCGACATCTTCCCCTATCTCAAAGCGCAAGTCGGCGAGACCGCGATCGAGATCAGCAACATCTCCGATGGCAAGCTCTTGAAGTCTGCGACGCTCAGCGTGTGCAGGGGCGAAATCGTCGCGCTCGCCGGCCTGATGGGCAGCGGCCGCTCCGAAGTGCTCAGGCTGATTGCCGGCCTCGATCCCATGCATGGCGGCACCCTCAGAATTTTCGGCGGGCAGCAGACCAGCGGCGACACCAAGACCGCCAATCGCGCCGGCATCGTCTACATACCGGAAGACCGGCATCTGGAAGGCTTTGTCGGCACGATGTCGATCAGGGATAACCTGTCCCTCGCCTGGATTCGCGACAACAGTCACTTCGGCCTGCTGAGACCTCGCCACATCCTGGCTCTCGCGCGCGATCTCATCGGCTCACTCGGCGTGCGGCCGGCCCAGCCCGACAAGATGGCCATCGAACTCTCGGGCGGCAATCAGCAGAAGGTCGTCATCGGCAAATGGCTTGCCACCAAGCCGAAGATCATCCTGCTCGACGAGCCGACACGCGGCGTCGACGTCGGCGCAAAGTCCGAACTCCATCACCTGATCGCAAGATTGAAGGCCGAGGGCGCGGCGATCCTCATGGTGTCGAGCGAGTTGCCCGAGGTCCTCGGCGTTGCCGACCGCATCGTCGTCATGCGCGAAGGCCACTCTGTCGGCACGCTGGCGCGTGGGGCGACGGAAGAAGATGTGATGACGCTGGCCTTCGGTGATCGCACGATCACACCACCAGCCTGCGCACCCCGGCCAGCATCCAACCTTGCACCATGCCTGTAAGGAGGACCCTTTGAGCAAATTGAAGATCGCCATCGTCGGTGCCGGCTACATGGGTCTCCTGCATGCGCAGGTGGTTGCCGAGAGCCCTGTCGCGGAACTATCGGCATTCGTTGATCCGAACGCTGCCTCGGGAAGCAAGGCCGCGTCCGATTTCGGCGTCCGGCATTTCACCGATGCCGCCGCCGCGCTGACTGCCAATGCCGCCGACGCCTACATAG
>NZ_RZPB01000174.1:0-9277 GCF_003998535.1 Mesorhizobium sp. M7A.F.Ca.AU.002.02.1.1
CGTCGTCGGCGTGGTCTTGTGCTGCCTGTCGCTGTGGTTTCTGCTGCCGCAGATCGAGCCGAAATTCGGCGTGCTCGGCGTGCTGCTGGTGGCGCCGTGCGTTGGTTTGCTGTTCGGCGCGCTCAACGGCTTCATCATCGTTGCCGGACGGCTGCAGCCCTTCATCGTCACCCTGGCTATGATGGTGACGGCGCTCGGCATCGCACGGCTGACCGCCGGCCAGAACAATGCGGTGCTGCCGGTCTATACCGGCTCCAACGCCACCGCCGATTTCGAGATCCTGCGCTCGCTGGTGTTCGGCATCATCCCGATGCCGGGCCTGTTCTTCCTCGGCGCCATCGTGATCTACGGCGCGGTGCTGCGCTTCACGCCGTTCGGCCGCTATGTCTATGCCATCGGCGGCAACGAGGAGGCGGCGCGCCTCTCCGGCATCGCCGCCGGCCGCGTCAAGATCGCCACCTATGCCGTCTCCGGGCTGCTCGCCGGCATTGCCGCCGTGCTCTATGTCGCGCAGTACCGGCAAGGCAAGCCGGATGCCGGCGCCGGGCTGGAGCTCGACGCCATTGCCGCTGTGGTCATAGGCGGCACCAGCCTGATGGGCGGGCGCGGCAGCCTCATCGGCACGTTCTGCGGCGTGCTGATCTTCGGTCTGCTCTCCAACATCCTGCAGCTCCACAACATCAATTCGAACCTTCAGCTGGTGCTGAAGGGGATGATCATCATCGGCACCGTGCTCGTGCAGGAGCGCAATGCCGGTGATCTCCTGGCCTATCTGCGCCTGCCCGGCGGGCAATCGGCGCACAAGGAAACGGCCGCGGCAAAGCGGCCGTCGCAAGAGACACCGTCTCTCAATCTCGGAGGAAACAAAAAATGAAACGACGTGACATGCTGAAGCTTGCCGCCGTGACCGCGGCACTGCTGACCACCACCGCGCTGCTGACCACCGGCAATGCCTATGCCCAGGACAAGAAGTGGAAGATCGGCTTCTCGCAGGTGACGACCATCGAGCCCTGGCGCGCGCAGTTCAACAAGGACATCCTGGCCGAAGCCGCCAAGCACCCCGAGGTCGAGCTGATCATCACCGACGGCGAGGACAAGACCGAAAAGCAGGTCGCCGATGTCGAGAACCTGATCCGCCAGGAGGTCGATGCGCTGTTGGTGTCACCGAAGGAATCGGCCGGCCTGACCGGCGTCGTGCAGCAGGCGATCGACGCCAAGATCCCGGTCTTCGTGCTCGACCGCAATGTCGACACCAAGGACTACACGCAGTTCGTCGGCGGCGACAACGCGCTGATCGGCCGCGCGGCCGGCGAATATGCCGTCGAACTGCTGGGCGGCAAGGGCAAGGCTGCAGGCAATGTCGTCGAGATCTGGGGCGGCATGGGCACCCAGCCGGCGCATGACCGCCATGACGGCTTTCACGAATTCACCGACAAGGAGCCGGGCATCAAATATCTGCTCGACCAGCAATCGGGCGACTGGAAGCAGGACCAGGCCTACAATCTGATGGCCAACGCGCTGAAGAGCAACGAGAAGATCGATCTCGTCTACGGGCACAACGACCCGATGGCCTATGGCGCCTATCTCGCCGCCAAGGATGTCGGCCGCGAGAAGGACATCAAGTTCATCGGCATCGACGGCCTGCCCAATGAAGGCGTGCAGATGGTGAACAAGGGCGAGCTGACGGCGACCTTCACCTATGTCACTCCCGGTGCCGAAGGCCTGCGCCAGGCGATCAAGTTCCTCAACGGCGAGAAAGTCGAAAAGACCATTACCCTGCCAACCGAGAAGATCACCAAGGAAAACGCCGCCCAGGTGCTGAAGGACAACGGCCTCTGAGGCAAACTTCCTGCCGGGTGCCTCCTTTGGCGCCCGGCGGGTCTAAGCCAGCTTCACCAGCAGCTTCATGAAGGTGGTGATCTCCTTGGCCGAGAGCGGCGCCAGCGTCTCCTTTGTGATCTCGCGCGCCAGCGGGATCAGGCGCTCGATGGCATCGCGGCCTGCCGCGGTCAGATTGACCAGCAGCCGTCTTTTGTCGACCTCGTGCCTGGAAAGCTCGACCAGGCCGCGCGCCTTCAGCCGGTCGATGACGCCCTTCACCGTCGCCGCATCCATCGCGATCAGCGTGCCGAGCTGGTTCTGCGAGGTCTCGCCGACGTCACGCAGCTTGGCCAACGCCGCGAATTGCGGCGGCGTCAGATCGCCGATATGCGCGGCAAAGATCGCGACATGGCGCTGATGCGCCTTGCGCAGGATGAAGCCGACCTGCTCCTGCAGGAGGTAATCCTGGTCGTCCGGCGCCTCGACCTCGACCAGCTTGAGCAGATTGTCCTCGCCGCTCACCGCAGCCCATCCCAGGCTTTGATGTCATCGGCCGCGAGACCACCCATGCGATCGTGGATGCGCGGGCCACAAGTCATGGCGAGGCAGAACAGGATCTCGTCGGGGCACGGACCATCGGACATGCCGACTTCCATGGCGTCGAAATGGCTGCGCACATAGGCGGCGTTGATGTGGCCGAGCGGCACGTCGAGCTTCGAACCGAAAGCGCCGACCTTCTTGGCCGACGGCACGATCGCCTTGGCGTCGCCGAGCCGCTCGCGCATGGCGTAGCCGCCGGGCACATGCCAGAGGGCGCCGTGTTCCAGCTCACCTGCGGTGCCGACAATGGCGCCTTTGCCGTAGCCGTCGATCTGCTTGACGTCGCCGCCGAGCGCCGCGATCAGCCGGTCGGCGAGCAGCAGGCCGAGCGGCTTGAGATCGTCCATGGCGCTCTGCAGCTCCTCGACATAGCGCCCGGCGAACGGGTTCTTTACCAGCGCCATGGCGGCGGCACGGCGGCGCGGCACCTTGGCCACCGGCCCGCCCTCGTGAAAGATCTCTTCGGTCAGAACCGCGATCTTGCGGATCGGAAACTCAGGCATGGGCAACTTCCTCCCTCGAAGTTTCGTTGGGCGCGGCAAGCGCAACCGAGCCACTGATGCGGATCTCGCCGCCGAGAAACAGCGCCGACCCGGCAATAAGCCCCCGCCGGCGAAAATCTTCGGCGACGGCAAGGCCATTGTCCAGCGCGCGCGCCACTTCGCCAAGGGCAAGCGTGCCGACGCCTTGCGTCACCAGCCGCGAGCCGAGATCGCTGTCGGGCGACAGTTCGTGTGCGGAAATGCGCTTGATGGCGGGATTGCCGGGCAGGTCCACCGCGTTGGCGATGAGCGTCGCCGCCGCATCGGCTTCGGCGCCGGTCCGCGCCAGAACGGTGACGGCGTCGGCAATGCCAAGCGAGAAGGAGCGGCCACGCCAACCGCTGGTGGCGACGCCGCGAACGCCATCTTCCGCGCGGATCGTGATCCGGTCGGTCATGCCGTTGCCGGTACCGGCAACCGCCAGACCCATCGACTGGCCCTTGCCGATATGGAGCGCGCAGTCGCCGCCATTGTTGACATAGGCGCGCTCGATCTTGCGACCGGCAAGCAATGCGGCGAGCATTTCGTCGGCTACCGATCCCGCGACGGCCGCCATCGGAGTTATAAAGCATTCCGCCAGGGGCATGACGGCTGCCTCCATGCGGCGCGCCGTCGGGCCGGCGAAGGTGCGCGGCGCCAGGAAAAACGCCGGCAGCCGCAATTCGGGGAGTTCCTCGACCAGCTCCACCAGGATCGTCTGGAACCGCGCTATGGCCTGTTCATAGGCTCGGCGGCATTCATCCGCCTCACCAAAAACCTCGACGATCAGGTCGATCGGCCCGTGGTTGAGATGCAGCCGCTTGCCGTCCTGCAGCCAATGGGCTTGCGGGCCTTGCATCACCCGGCCCCGTTCGAGCCGGCACGACGTAGCTGCGCGAGTGGCGGCCATGGATTGTTGGTTTCGGCGCCTGTGCCGCGGCGCGGATTCAGGTACTCACCGCCTTTTGCGACAATATCCTCGACGCTGCGGATCTCGGCCTCGTACCCGCCGAGCCTGACATAGTCGTCGCGGCGCAGCGTGAATTCGATCGGCGCCACCAGCGCCGGTGTAGGCACATAGCCGAAGGCGCCTTCCGGCACCCGTGTGACATCGACCATCAGGGTGATGCCGCCGCCCGGCCAGACATAGACCGGCGCACCGCCGACCGTGACATAGGTGGTCAGGCCCTGAACCGAGCGGGTGAGATTGACCGGGTTTTCGGTGACGCCGGCGCGCAGCGAACCGCCGGCGCCGCCGATGAACAGCACCGTGCACAAAGCCGGCTCGCAATTGTCCTCGATCAGGCCGACCGATTTTTGCAGCCGTTCCGGAAACGGTTTTTGCACCGGCTTCAACTCGTCGTCGAGCTCGTAATAGGCGAATTGCTCGCCGGTGGTCGAAACCATCAGCAGCGACAGGCCCGGCCGCGCACCCTTCTTGGCGTTCCACTCGCCAAGGATCGACAGCGGGTCTGAAATGCTGGTGCCGCCCCAGCCGAGGCCTGGCTCGGACACCTTGAAATAGCGGCCCGGCGTCGAACGGCGGCCGATGATCTTTATCCCTGTGTCCTGCCAGCCCAGCACCTTGCCGGCCTGATGCTCGGAAACGACGCCGGTGATGTGGTCGTCGACCACCACCACCTCGTCGACAAGGCCGCGCCATTGCGTGGCGAACATGCCGATGGTCGCCGAGCCGCAGCCGACGCGCATGCGATGTTCCTGCTTGCCGTCGATGACAGGCGCTTTGCCGGCTTCGACTGTTATGGTGGCGCCGCCGTCGATGGCGAGTTCCACCGGCTTGCGGTTGCACAGATTGAGCAGCGCGTCGCAGGTGGCGCGTCCTTCGGCCTTCGAGCCGCCGGTCAGATGATGCACGCCGCCCAGCGACAGCATCTGCGAGCCATACTCGCCCGTCGTGACATGGCCGATTGCCTCGCCTTGCGATCGCACAATAGCCGTCTCGGGTCCGATATGCCGGTCGGTGTCGATCTTCACCTTGACGCCGCAGTACGAAAAAATGCCTTCCGTGACGACGGTGACGAGATCGACGCCTTCGACTTCCTGGCTGACGATGAACGGCGCCGGCTTGTAGTCGGGATAGGTGGTGCCGGCGCCGATTGCGGTGACGAAGCGGCGGCCGGTGTTGACCAGTTCGCCGTCCCATTGTTCGCCCTCGGCGACGAACGGCACGATTGCCGCGCCGGCCTCGGCCGCATGGTCGAGGATGGTCAGCGGGTCCATCCGCACGATCCTGCCGCCGACATTGCCGTAGCGGTCGCAGGCGCCGGTGCGACCATCAGCGATGTAGCACATCACCGGACAGGCATCGCAGCGGATCTTCTCCGCCACCAGCTTCTCACCGGGATCATGGGTTTCGAAGCGTTCGGCAAGCTCGCTCATCGGCGTGCCTCCTTTTCGCGGATGCCATCTTTTTCGCGGATGCCAGCGCGGATACGCGTCGGCGTCGCCGGAACCTTGGTGATCAGAACGCCGGTGGCGTGGCGGATGGCGTTGAGGATTGCCGGCGCAGTCGGGATCAGCACATGCTCGCCCAAACCCTTGGCGCCAAAGGGTCCTTCCGGATCCGGAACTTCTATCAGGATGGTCTCGATCGGCGGCACGTCGCCAATGGTCGGGATGAGATAGTCGTGCAGGTTCTCGGTGCGGCCGGGGATGTACTCTTCCATCAGCGCCATGCCGATGCCTTGCGCGATACCGCCCTCGATCTGGCCTTCGGCCAGCAGCGGGTTGATCGCCTTGCCCACATCATGCGCGGCGGTGATCTTGATCAGCTTCACCGTGCCGAGCTTGAGATCGACCTCCAGTTCGGCGATCTGCGCGCCATAGCCGTAAACGGCGTAGGGTTTGCCCTGGCCCTTGGCATCGAGGGGCAGCGTCGGCGGGTCGTAGGTCTCCTCGGCGCGGAAGACGAAGCCCTCGGCATCCAGATCCAACGTCGTGAGGTCGATGCGGCGCGTGGCTTCTCCCTCGCGGATGACGATCGCCGGGCCGTCGAGTTGGAGAGCGGCTTTTTCCGAAACATTGGCGAAACGAAGTATCTTTTCACGCAAGGCGCGGCCGGCCTTCTCGGCCGCCTTGCCGGTGACGAAGGTCTGGCGCGAGGCCGATGTCTTGCCGGCATCGGGAGTAATTGATGTATCGGCGCTCTTCAGCTGGAATCTCTCCAGCGGCAGGCCGAGCGCGTCGGCGCAGATCTGGGCGATGACCGTGTTCGAACCCTGGCCGATATCGACCGCGCCCTGGTGCAGGATGACCGTGCCGTCGGCCGCGATGCCGACCCGAATGGTCGACGGATTGGGCAGCGAGGTGTTGCCGCAGCCATACCAGCAGGACGCGACGCCGACGCCGCGCTTTCTATCTGTGTTGGCGCTGTTGAATGCCTCCGCATCGGCCGCCGCGCGCGCCCAGTGCGGCCGCAGCGATTCGAGGCATTCGGCAATGCCGACGCCGGAGTCCAGAAGCTGTCCTGTGACCGTTTCGGAGCCGTTCCGAAGGCAGTTCTTCAAGCGAAAATCGAGCCTGTCCATGCCGAGCTTGCCGGCCAGCTCATCATAGAGGGTCTCCTGCATGATCGTCGCTTGCGGCACGCCGAAGCCGCGGAAGGCGCCGGAGATCGGCCCATGCGTATGGATGGCGCGGCCTTCGGCGCGGTAGTTCGGCGTCGCATAAGGTCCGGAGGCGTGCACCGGCACGCGGTTGGCCACGGTAGGGCCCCAGCTTGCATAGGCGCCGGTGTTGAAATCGCCTTCGAAGATCATGCCGGTGACAAGGCCGTCGGCATCGGCGCCGATGGTTGCTTTCATCTCGGCCGGATGGCGCTTGGTGGTCGACATCATCGATTCGGTGCGGGTGTAGGCAAGTGCCGCCGGCCGCCCAGTCTTCATCGCCACAAGGCCGATCAGCGGCTGCAGCGAGACGTCGAGCTTCGAGCCGAAACCGCCGCCGGTCGCGGTCGGCACGATGCGCACCTTGTCGACGGCAAGGCCGAGCACCTTCGCCGTCTCGTCGCGGTCCATATAGGGCGCCTGGGTGCAGGCGACGACGACCAGCGTGTCGCCGTCCACATAGGCATAGCCGGCTTCCGGTTCGATATAGGCGTGCTCGACATAGGAGGTGTCGATGACGCCGGACACCGTGAACGCTGCACCGGCAAGGGCCCCTTCCGGATCGCCGCGTTCGACGAAGCCGGAGGTCAGCAGGTTTGCCGGTCTGTTCTCATGGATGAGCTTGGCACCGCCGGCGCGCGCTTCGCAGGATTGGAGAACATGCGGCAATTCGGTCCAGCGGATCGGAAAATCCGAGAGGTCGATATCGAGCATCGCCTCGCGCTCGCCAGCGACCAACGCCACCGCCTCACCGCGAAGGCGGGCAAACCCTTCGGCCAGTGCCGGCTGGTCGGCGAAGGGGCCGATGACGCCGAAACAGTTTTTTCCCGGAATGTCGGCGGCGGTGAAGACGCCGGCGACACCGGGATGTGCCTTCGCCCAGCCATCGAGGTCACCGAAGGCGAAGCTGGCGTGATAATGCGGAGAGCGGATCACCAGTACCGCCAGTGCATCGGCGGGGAAGGAATCGCTGCCGAATTTCTCAGCCCCGGTGACCTTCGGCACGCCGTCGAGCCGGATGGGCGAGGAACCGATCGCGTGGCCTGACCGGGGCAAGCGGAAATCCAGGCTTGCTGCCTGCAGGGAGGCATCCATCACTGCGGCAATGATCTTCCGGTAGCCGGTGCAGCGGCACAGAATTCCGCCGAGCGCGTCCTGTACCTCGACCTCGGTGGGGCTCGCCTTCTTCTCCAGCAGAGCCGTCGCCGCAACCAACAGGGCGGGCGTGCAAATCCCGCACTGCGCAGCGCCATGGGCAAGGAAAGAGGCCTGCAACGTCGACAGCCGGCCGTTGGCAAGCCCTTCAACTGTCGTCACCGATGCGCCGGCAGCGGACGCCGCCGACATCAGGCAGGCGCAGACGGGATCGCCGTCGACCAGCACCGTACAGGCGCCGCAATCGCCGGCATCGCAGCCGACCTTGGTGCCGGTCAGCCCCAGTTCGTCGCGCAGCACCAGGGACAGTCGGCGCAGCGGCGGCACATTGACCGATACGGCGCTGCCATTGACCTCGAAGGCGATGTCAACGCGCTCCGGGCCGCGAGCAGGCCGAACGGCGCCCAGGTCGGGCACTGCTTCACGCACGTCAGGTTGAACCTGGCTCATGCCGCCACCTCTTCGCCAGTCGTCCGCCCCACAGCCGCAAGCACGGCGCGGGCAACAATCTCGCGCACTGCATCAAGCCGGTATTCGGCGCTGCCGCGCACATCGGCGATCGGCGACAGTTCGCTCATCGGCGCGGACAGGACCGCATCGGCAAGCTCGCCATCCACCGGCAGCCCGCACAACGCGGCTTCGACGCCGGCCAGCCGCTTGGCCACCACCGAACAGGAGCCGGCCGCGACCGCCGCTTGCCGGACGGTGCCATTGTCGACGGCCAGACGTGCTGCCACCATGGCGATGGAAATGACGAGGTAGCGCCGGGCGCCGAGCTTGACGAAAGCCGACGTGCCGCTGGGCTTCGGCACGCGGATCGCCGTGACCATCTCACCGGGCAGCAGAGCCGTGCGGCGGTTGCCGAGAATGAAGTCCTGCAACGGCAGGTGCCGCGTCGCTGCCACCGAGCGCAGCTCGACCTCGGCATCGAGGACGAGCAGGGCTGGCACGCCGTCGGCGGCAGGCGAGGCGTTGCAGAGATTGCCGGCGACCGAGGCGACGTTCTGGATCTGCGCCGAGCCGACCTCTCGCGCCGCCTGCTTCAGCGCCTCGAAGGCCGGCGGCAAGGGATGGCGGACGATGTCGGTCCAGGTCGTGCGCGCGCCGATGACGAAATGGTCGCTCGCCTCGGCAATGCCGCACAGCGCCGCCAGGCCGTTAATGTCGAGAACATTGTCGCGGATCGGTTTGCTGCCCTGTGCCGGATAGAAATCGGTGCCACCGGCAAGGATGCGCCAGGCGCCCTCGCCAAGCAAAGCGAGCGCTTCGTCGACCGAGGTGGGTTTCGCGTAACGGATCACGCTTTGCCTTCCCGAAAAGAGGCCTTCCAGAGCTGGTACTTCGAAAGATCCTTCCAGCACAGGGGTCGGAAAATTCATTCGTATGCAAATGATATCAAGCTGGCAGGATTTGTCAAAGCCGGAGTTTGCCGCGGCGCCGCCGGCACGCATTTGTTATGGCTTGAGAGGTTGACGCGGCCGGCCATCTGGTCAAGTTTCTGCGTCCGGTCGCGTCAGCGGCATTTTCCACTGGAGCCTGCATACGGAAGAGGAA
>NZ_RZPB01000175.1:0-9256 GCF_003998535.1 Mesorhizobium sp. M7A.F.Ca.AU.002.02.1.1
ACCGTCAACAGATGCTCTTCTCCGCCTCTCGGAGCCGTGCCGACGAGGATGAGCTTGCGCACCAGCCGTCCGTGCTCGGCAGCGATCTGCTGGGCGACGCAGCCGCCGAGGGAAAAGCCAAGAAGGTCGACTTCGGAGAGGCCGAGCAGTTTGATAAAGGCGACCGCGTCTCGGGCCATCGCTTCGATATTGTCCGGCGTTTGTCCTGTCGAGCGGCCGACCCCGGCGTTGTCGAAAGCGATCACCGGTCGATCGGCGGCCAAGACATTCACGACGGCGGGGTCCCAGGCGTCGATGTTGCCCGAGAAATGCTGCAGGAGAACCAGCGCCGTTCCGGTCGATGGGCCGAGGCGGCGATAGGCGAAGCGGATTCCGCTGCCTTCGATGTAAAGGGTGGGTGCCGTTTCGAGCGTGGCGGCGTCCTGGCTCGGGGTGTCGAACTCAGTCATGTCATCCTCCGGATGCTTGGCATTAGAAATCGAGTGGGTGCAACTGGTGCGGTTTCAGCCAGGTCTGAGCCGTTCGCGGCTCAAGGCATGCCGTAGTTCGCCCAGCACGCGCGGCGCTCCCGGCACGAAGTGCCGGGAGCGGTATCGTCACTTCACGAGCGCGGCCTTTTCAATCACCGCGGCGACTTCCTTCGCGTGGACGACGAGGGAGGAATGGCTCCCGGCGACCTCCGTCGTCTCAGCCTTCATCCTGTTGGCGAAGATCTTCTGGACCTCGGGTGCGATGACCTTGTCCTTGGTGCTGATCACATAGAATGTCGGCTTGTCGTGCCAAGCTGCCTTGTCGACGGGAGCCTCGAACGCGGTGTGGTTCAACGGGAGCTGATGGTTTGCCAAGGACTCGGCGATCTCCGGAGGAAGGTCGGCCGCGACTGCCGAAGGAAACACTTTGGGATCGATGTAGAGGTTGCCCTTTTCGTCGGGATGAATCGCCGCGGCGCCTTCGGTTGCCGGGCCGCTCTTGGCTAAGCTCGCCAGAGATTCTCCCACGTCAGGCGCGAATGCGGAGACGTAGACGAGCGCCGAGACGTTGGGATCGTCACCTGCCTGCGTGATAACCACACCGCCCCAGGAGTGGCCAACGAGAACGGTCTTGCCGTTCTGTTTGGCGAGCGCCTGTTTGGTGGCCTCGACGTCCGCCGCCAGGGAGGTGAGCGGGTTTTCGACGAGCGTTACATTGTAGCCCTTCTTCGTGAGGATATCGGCAACCGGCTTCCAGCTCGTCTGGTCGACGAAAGCGCCGTGGACGAGCACGATATTGTGGGCCGGCCCCTTGGGCAGCTGAGCTGATTGGGCGGGGGCGGCAACTGCTGCTCCGGCCATGAGGACGGTGGCGACGGTGAGTAAAAGATTTCGCATTGGTTGCTCCTGTTGAGATGACGGACGACGCGGGTCCGGGGAAGGGCAGGCGTGTCGGCAACAGCCGCGGTTCTCCCATCTGCCGTTCGGGTGATGGTTGCCGCGCGAACCGTTGGCTCGACTTGCGATCAACTAGTACGTGGAGCATTTGGACGTTAGGCCTCAATCGTCCGAATATTGTGTCTGACCGTCCGCCGTACTACCATCGGGACGATGGACATCCTCGCTGAAGTGCTCGATCGCGTTCGCCTGGGCGGAACCTTGCTGTTCCACTTCGAGCTCGGCCATCCCTGGAATCTTGCGTTGGCAAAGCGCCCCTACGCCCTGTTCCACTATCTCAGCCGTGGCTCGGCCACCCTCGCGCTCGAAAGTGGACGAGAATTCCACATGACCGAGGGCGACTTTGTTGTCGTCACGCGTGGCGAGCCCCATGTGATCTACTCGGACAGCCGGATCGAACCGTTACCGATTCTCCATATCGATCGACTGGACGGGCGTCTTGGGCTCATTCGTCACGGAGGCGGCGAGCAGCCGCACGCGACGATGATTTGTGGCAATTTCACTGTGGCACGGCCCTCGCGCGGTAGTGTTTTGGAGTTGCTTCCGCCACTGCTTCTCCTCAAGCCGACGGAAGACGGAGGATGGCTCGAGGCGATTCTGCAACGCATGGTGAGCGAGGCGGCGCACGCGCGTCCCGGACAAGGCGTTGCACTGTCACGACTGACAGAAGTGCTCTTCGTCGAGGTGTTGCGAAGCTGGATCAAGTCTCTCGGCCCCGGGGAAGGCGGTTGGCTGGGGGCGATGGCGGACCCGCACATAGGACCGGCACTTCAGTTGATCCATGAACGACCGGACCGACCTTGGACGCTTGGCGACGTCGGGCAAAGCGTGGGGCTTGGTCGGTCGGCGTTTTCGGCTCGCTTCACCAAGCTCGTTGGAGAGCCGATGTATCGTTATCTGATCGCACGCCGAATGTCGGAGGCCGCATTTCTTCTCGAAACAAGCGACGAGGGGATTGCACGGATTGCGAGTCGCGTCGGCTACGAGACCGCAGCCGCGTTTTCGAAGCTGTTTCATCGACATCATGGCCTATCGCCTGGCCGTTATCGAGCAGTTCGGCGGTCTGACGGTGGCCGAAGGCGAGGGGGCGTTTCGGAAGCAGAAGTCGCCGATTGACCTCGACCACGCTGGCTTATGGAAGGTCTGGCGACAGTCATTCCGGAACTCCCACCATGGCGAATTCCGATATCAAGCGGCACAGCCGTGTCTGCTCAGCCAGTTCTCGATCAGCAGAAACAGCACTGCAACGAACAAGTCCGTGTAGGTCGGACTACCCGGCGGTTCCGTAAACTGTCTTGTGTTCTTGCGTATGCGGAAATTCGATATTTCTGTGGGCGCCCCAAGCCTCAGCAAAGAGACGATAAATGCCGGCGACCAGGATATTGTGGGGGCAACTCGTTGCCGTGCTTCTGATCGTGCTGGTCACTACTTGGGGCGCGACGCAGTGGACCGCATGGCGGCTTGGATTCCAGCCGCAGCTCGGGGATCCATGGCTCGAGCTTGCCGGCCATTCCATCTATCCGCCGCCGGCCTTTTTCTGGTGGTGGTTTTTCTACGATGCGTATGCGCCAGAGATTTTTCTGGAGGGTGCGCTGATCGCGGCGAGCGGCAGCTTTATCGCGATCGCAGTGGCCATCGGTATGTCGGTGTGGCGGGCACGGGAGGCGAAGAATGCCGCCACATATGGTTCTGCACGCTGGGCGACCAGCAAGGAGATCAAAGCCGCTGGGATAGTCGGTCCGGACGGGGTGGTGCTGGGAAAGCTAGAGGGCGACTATCTCCGCCACGACGGCCCAGAACACGTTCTGTGCTTCGCGCCGACCCGAAGCGGCAAGGGTGTTGGCCTTGTCGTCCCGTCTCTGCTGACTTGGCCAGGTTCGGGGATAGTTCACGATATCAAGGGCGAGAACTGGGAGCTGACGGCCGGATGGCGCGCTCGCTTTGGCCGTGTCCTGCTGTTCGATCCAACCAATGCGTCCTCTGCCGCCTACAACCCTTTGCTGGAAGTGAGACGCGGCGAATGGGAGGTCCGCGACGTGCAGAACGTTGCCGATGTCCTGGTCGATCCCGAAGGCTCGCTGGAACGCAGAAACCATTGGGAGAAGACCAGCCACGCGCTGCTGGTCGGTGCCATCCTGCACGTTCTCTATGCCGAAACGGACAAGACGCTTGCCGGAGTTGCGAATTTCCTTTCCGATCCCCAAAGGCCGATCGAGATGACACTGCGCACCATGATGGTGACGCGGCATTTGGGGGAGGGCGGGCCGCATCCGGTGGTGGCCTCGGCAGCTCGCGAACTGCTCAACAAGTCGGAGAATGAACGCTCCGGCGTGCTCTCGACAGCAATGAGCTTTCTGGGTCTCTACCGCGATCCGGTGGTGGCGAAGGTGACGTCCCGCTGCGACTGGCGTATCGCCGATCTGGTCGAGGACGAGCGGGCAGCGACACTCTATCTGGTCGTGCCGCCCTCCGACATCAGCCGTACCAAGCCGCTCATCCGGCTCGTGCTGAACCAGATCGGGCGAAGGCTGACGGAAGACCTTCATGCGAAGGATCGACGGCATCGTCTGCTTATGATGCTCGACGAGTTTCCGGCGCTCGGCCGGCTCGATTTCTTCGAGTCGGCCCTCGCTTTCATGGCGGGCTACGGCATCAAGTCCTTCTTGATTGCACAGTCGCTCAACCAGATCGAAAAAGCGTACGGTCCGAATAACTCCATCCTCGACAACTGCCATGTGCGGGTGAGCTTTGCCACCAACGACGAGCGCACGGCCAAACGCGTCTCCGATTCGCTGGGAACGGGAACCGAGATGCGGGCCATGAAAAACTATGCCGGTCACAGATTGTCGCCCTGGCTCGGGCATCTGATGGTCTCGCGGCAGGAAACGGCGCGTGCGCTGATGACGCCCGGCGAGATCATGCAACTACCACCGAGCGATGCCATCGTCATGGTTTCGGGCCTGTTCCCGATCCGGGCCAAGAAAGCACGCTATTTTGCCGATCCACGTCTCGCAGGGCGCGTCCTGCCGCCACCGAACCCTGAAACGGCCTCAGGACCACCGCGCCCGGATGACTGGACCGGCGCTACAGTCCCTCCGGTGCCGAAACGCAATCCTCTGCAATCCGGGCTCTCTGCGGACCCGCAGGACGGGGATCCGGAAAATGGCGGCATCCGCCGTCAGCCTGAGCTCCCGGAACACGAGGATATCGCGCCGGAACCGCAGGCACAGCTCAATGAAGAGTTCGATCTGGACTGGGACGAATCCGATGATGACACGGTGCGTCGGCGGGCGGCCGATCAGGCTATGCGGCGCGCTGCACGGCAGGCCACCCTCGATCCTGATGACGGCATCGGGCTTTGAACGTGAAGGATGCCAAGAAGAGAAGGCTTTCGGCCTATCTCGATCCTGACGTCATGAACGCGCTTGCCGACTACTCGGCACGCCGCGATGTGTCGCTGTCGCTGATCGCCGAGGCCGCGATCGCCTCGTTCCTTTCACCGGATGCCGAGGAGCGGAAGGAGGCGGCAATCACCCGTCGTCTCGATCAGATCGACCGGCGTGTGCAGCGTGTCGAGCGCGATGTCGGCATCGCCATCGAGACACTGGCTCTGTTCGTGCGCTTCTGGCTCAACTCGACCCCGGCATTGCCCGAATCCGCGCAGGCGGAAGCCCGTGCGAAAGGCCTGCAGCGGTATGACGCGTTCGTTGACGCGCTTGGCCGCAGGCTGAGCAAGGGACCAAAGTTCAGACAGGAAATCGCTGATGAAGTCCCGGCGTCACCAACCGGCGCGGATGATTCCCCGTCGCGGTAGATGGCAGCGCCAGGCCGCGAGATCGCCGTACCGCATTCGGCAAGTCTCTGCACGCCGCGCTACGCTCACCGATTTTGCCTGTTGCAAGGTCGGTATTCATGCCTCTTCTAATCATCCCCGACCGCGGCACGAACAGGCTCGCCGCAGCGAACGGGGACCATCGTGGCAGGCAATCATCATTCTGGCAGGGAAGCGGTGTCGCGCGGCGCGCGCATGCTGCGCACGGCGCTTGGACCGGCCATCGCCCGCTTCCTTGAGGATCCCGAGATCGTTGAGGTGATGCTGAACCCGGATGGACGCATCTGGGTCGACCGGCTGGGCAAAGGGCTCTGCGCCTCCGATGAACTGCTGGTCCCGGCCGACGGCGAGCGCATCATCCGCGTGGTGGCCCACCATGTCGGAGCGGAAGTGCATGCGGGTGCGCCGCGCGTATCGGCCGAACTGCCGGAGACAGGCGAACGTTTCGAGGGGCTGCTGCCGCCGGTCGTCATGGCGCCGACCTTCGCCATCAGGAAGCCGGCGGTCGCCGTATTTGCCCTCGGGGATTACGTCACTGCGGGGATCATGACCGTGGGCCAGGCCGACGTGCTGCGGCTTGCCGTCGAAAAAAGGAAAAATGTTCTGGTCGCCGGTGGAACGTCGACTGGCAAAACGACGCTGGTCAATGCGCTGCTGGCCGAGGTTGCCAGAACCACCGACCGCGTGGTCCTGATCGAGGATACGCGCGAACTGCAATGTGCCGCGCCCAACCTGGTGGCGCTGCGCACCAGGGATGGTGTCGCCTCGCTGTCCGACCTGGTCAAGTCCTCACTGCGGCTTCGGCCCGACCGTATCCCGATCGGTGAGGTTCGCGGCGCGGAAGCGCTCGATCTGCTGAAGGCCTGGGGCACCGGCCATCCAGGCGGCATCGGCACCATTCACGCTGGTTCTGCTACTGGCGCATTGCTGCGGCTCGAGCAACTTGTGCAGGAGGCCGTGGTCACGGTCCCGCGCGCGCTGATTGCGGAGACCATCGACCTCATTGCTGTCCTCGCTGGCCGGGGTGCTGCCCGCCGTCTCGTCGAGATCGCGTGGGTCGAAGGTCTTGATCCCGCCACCGGTGATTATCGCACGCTCGAAGCCAGGCTTGAGAGTGCCACAGCCACAGATCCCCAGTCCCCATTGGAGCTTCAGAATGAACCCGATCCGCTTCACTTCGTCATCTATCCCTAAGCCTGTTGTGCTGGTTACGCGTGTCGCAGTGGCGGCTGCCATCGTGGCCATGAGGATTGTGCCTGCCCACGCCGCAGGCTCGTCCATGCCGTGGGAACAACCCCTTCAGCAGATCCTCGAATCTGTCGAGGGGCCGGTCGCCAAGATCGTGGCGGTGATCATCATCATCGTCACCGGCCTGTCGCTCGCCTTCGGCGACACGTCCGGGGGCTTCAGACGCCTGATCCAGATCGTGTTCGGCCTGTCGATCGCTTTCGCGGCGAGTTCTTTCTTCCTGTCGTTCTTCTCTTTCGGCGGCGGAGCGCTGATCTGATGGAGGAGGAAGTGCGCGGCTTTTTCGCACCGGTGCATCTTGCCCTCACCGAGCCGATCCTGCTCGGCGGCGCGCCGCGCGCGGTTGCCATCGCTAACGGCACGCTCGCCGGTGCGGTCGGGCTTGGTCTGCGTCTTTGGATTGCAGGTCTCGCCATCTGGGCGATCGGTCATTTCGCCGCCGTCTGGGCGGCCAAGCGCGACGCGCAGTTCGTCGACGTCGTTCGCCGGCACCTTCGCTATCCCGCGCATTTCGGCTGCTGAGGGTTTGTGAATGATGAATCTCGCCGAATACCGCAGACGCCCGTCCAGCCTCGCCGACTATCTTCCCTGGGCAGCACTGCTTGCACCAGGCGTGGTGCTCAACAAGGATGGCAGCTTCCAGAGAACCGCCCGGTTCCGCGGTCCCGATCTGGATTCTGCCACGCCGGCGGAACTCGTCGGCACAACCGCTCGGCTGAACGGCGCTCTCCGCCGTCTAGGCTCGGGGTGGGCGATCTTCATCGAAGCGCAGCGCAACCCCGCTGCCACATATCCGGACAGCCGGTTTCCGGATTCCGCATCGGCGCTTCTCGACATCGAACGGCGCGAGCAGTTCGAAAGTGCCAACGGCCGGGGATCGTTGCAGTGGAGCCGTCAACCAAACGGAGAGCTGTTCGAGAGCAGCTATTTTCTCAGCTTCGTTTGGCTTCCGCCGGCCGAGGATGTCTCGCGGATGGAGAACTGGCTTTACGAAGGCCGGGAAAAGACCGGCGTCGATCCACGGGAACTGCTAAAGAGCTTCGTCGACCGTACTGACCGTGTGCTGGATCTGGTCGAAGGCTTTGTTCCGGAAGCTGCATGGCTCGATGACGGCGAGACACTGACCTACCTGCACTCGACGGTCTCGACCAGGCGTCATCGTGTCCGTGTTCCGGAAACACCGATGCATCTCGACGCACTTCTGGTCGACCAGCCGCTTGCCGGTGGACTGGAGCCGCGACTGGGCGACACACATCTGCGCACGCTGACCATCATCGGGTTCCCGACTACCACCTTTCCGGGGATCCTCGACGATCTCAATGCGCTTGCCTTCCCCTACCGCTGGTCTACGCGGGCGATCCTGCTCGACAAGACCGATGCGACCAGGCTGCTGACGAAGATCCGCCGCCAGTGGTTTGCAAAGCGGAAGTCCGTCGCCGCGATCCTCAAGGAGGTGATGACCAATGAGGCATCCGTGCTCGTAGACACAGACGCGGCCAACAAGGCAGCCGATGCGGACGCGGCCTTGCAGGACCTCGGCTCCGACCAGATCGGCCAGGCTTACGTCACGGCCACACTGACGGTGTGGGATGCCGACCCGTCGATCGCGGACGAGAAACTCCGGCTGGTTGAGAAAGTGATCCAGGGGAAGGATTTCACGTGCATCGCCGAGAGGGTCAACGCCATCGAAGCCTGGCTCGGCAGCATTCCCGGTCACGTCTACGCCAACGTCCGCCAGCCGCCGCTATCTACCTTGAATCTCGCTCACATGATCCCCCTCTCGGCAGTCTGGGCGGGACCCGTCGAGGATGACCATTTTCGCGCGCCGCCGCTGTTCTTCGCCAGGACAGAAGGCGCAACGCCGTTTCGTTTCAGCCTCCATGTCGGCGATGTCGGTCACACCCTCGTCGTAGGCCCGACCGGGGCCGGCAAGTCGGTACTCCTGGCACTTATGGCGCTGCAGTTCCGGCGCTACGGGAACAACCAGATCTTTGCCTTCGATTTTGGTGGCTCGATCCGCGCCGCCATGCTCGCCATGGGCGGCGACTGGCACAATCTCGGCAGCAGTGCGTCGAGTGGCCAGGGAGCGGAAGATCCGCTTGCCCTTTTGACCTTGGCAGATCTGTCGGACGACATCGACGCAGTTTCGCTCCAGCCGCTTGGCCGTATTCACCACGTTCCGGAGCGTGCCTGGGCAGCCGACTGGCTCGTCGACATTCTTCTGCGCGAAGGCGTCCCGGTCACGCCGGACGTAAAGGAACATCTCTGGTCAGCGCTGACGTCACTGGCCAGCGCACCTGTTCAGGAGCGGACGCTCACTGGCCTGACGGTGCTCCTCCAGTCCTCGTCGCTGAAGCAGGCCTTGCAGCCCTATTGCGTCGGCGGTCCCTATGGCCGGCTGCTCGATGCCGAACAGGAACGCCTGGGCGACAAATCCGTACAGGCGTTCGAGACCGAAGGGTTGATCGGCACCGGTGCGGCTCCGGCCGTGCTTGCCTATCTCTTCCACCGCGTCGAGCAGAGAATGGATGGCCGACCGACACTGCTGATCATCGACGAAGGCTGGTTGGCGCTCGACGATGGCGGGTTCGCCGATCAATTGCGTGAATGGTTGAAGACGCTGAGGAAGAAGAATGCTTCCGTTATCTTTGCCACGCAATCACTCTCCGACATTGACGGCAGCAGGATCGCGCCAGCCATTGTCGAAAGCTGCCCGACGCGGCTGTTCCTGCCGAACGAACGCGCCATC
>NZ_RZPB01000176.1:0-9248 GCF_003998535.1 Mesorhizobium sp. M7A.F.Ca.AU.002.02.1.1
TTTCAGCACCTGGCCGCGCTTTCCCGAACCGGAGATCTGGTCGACCGAGAGATTGCTTTCGGCGATCAGTTTCGCCGCGGCCGGTGCCGGTGGCATGGTGCGCGGCTCGACCGGGCCGGCATCGCCGGCGATCTTGGCGGTCTCGGCCGCGGCCTGCTTGCCGGTCGATGCCGCATCCGGCGACGAGGCCTGCGACACCGCTTGCGGCTTCGTGGCGGGAGCCGCGCCGCCTGCCGAAATCGACCCCAGCAGCGCGCCGACACCGACCGTCTCGCCTTCCTTGACGGTGATCTCACCCAGCGTGCCGGCGGCGGCGGCAGGCACCTCCACCGTCACCTTGTCGGTCTCGAGCTCGACCAGCGGTTCATCGGCGGCGATTGTATCGCCAACCTTCTTGAACCATTTGCCGACGGTCGCTTCAGTGACGGATTCGCCGAGAGTGGGAACGCGGATTTCGGTAGCCATTGTGCCTGTCCGTTTTCTTTCGGTTCTGTTGTTCGCCCAGATCTTCTCTATTCACCAAGCGCGTCTTCGAGCAAGGCGGCGAGCTGGGCGAGATGCTTCGACATCAGTCCGGTCGCCGGCGAGGCGGCGGCCGGACGGCCGGTGTAGCGCACCCGCTGATGCTTGGCGTCGATATGCGCCAGCACCCATTCCAGATACGGGTCGATGAACGACCAGGCGCCCATGTTCTTGGGCTCCTCCTGGCACCACACCATCTCGGCATTGCGGAACCGCGACAGTTCGGTGATCAGCGCCTTGGCCGGGAACGGGTAAAGCTGCTCGACGCGCAGCAGATAGATGTCGTTGATGCCGCGCTTCTCGCGCTCCTCATAGAGGTCGTAATAGACCTTGCCCGAACACAGCACGACGCGGCGGATCTTGGAATCCTTGACCAGCTTGATCGCTTGTCCGGAAAGCAGCTGCGCATCGTCCCACAGCAACCGGTGGAACGAGCTTTCGCCCGAAATTTCCGGCAGCGTCGACACCGCGCGCTTGTGGCGCAGCAGCGACTTCGGCGTCATCAGAATCAGCGGCTTGCGGAAGTCGCGCTTCAGCTGCCGGCGCAATATGTGGAAGTAGTTGGCCGGCGTGGTGCAGTTGGCGACTTGCATGTTGTCTTCGGCGCAAAGCTGCAGGAAGCGTTCGAGCCGGGCCGAGGAATGTTCCGGACCCTGGCCTTCATAGCCATGCGGCAAGAGGCAGACGAGGCCCGACATTCTGAGCCACTTGCGTTCGCCTGACGAGATGAACTGGTCGAACACCACCTGGGCGCCGTTGGCGAAGTCGCCGAACTGCGCTTCCCACAAGGTCAACGCCTTTGGCTCGGCCAGGCTGTAGCCGTATTCGAAGCCCAGAACCGCCTCTTCCGACAGCATCGAGTTGATGACTTCGTAGCCGGCCTGAGCCGCCGACAGATTGTTGAGCGGGATGTAGCGGGTCTCGTCGCGCTGGTCGTAGAGCACGGAATGGCGCTGCGAGAAGGTGCCGCGTTCGGAATCCTGCCCCGACAGGCGGATCGGATTGCCGTCGAGCAGGATGGCGCCGAAGGCCAGCGCCTCGGCCGTCGACCAGTCGATGCCTTCGCCGGACTCGATCGCCTGGCGGCGGTTTTCGAGGAAGCGGATGATCGTCTTGTGCGCCTCGAAGTCCTTCGGCACCTCGGTCAGCTTCCTGCCGATTTCCTTCAGTGTCTTGACCGGCACGGCGGTCTTGCCGCGCCGCTGTTCGTCCTGGTTGTCGGCAGTGCGCAGGCCCGACCAGGCGCCGTCGAGCCAGTCAGCCTTGTTGGGCTTGTAGTGCTGGCCGACTTCCCATTCGGATTCCAGATGCGCCCGCCAGTCGGCTTTCAACTGGTCGAGCTCGGCCTGGGTGAGGTGACCCTCGGCGATCAGCCGGTCGCCATAGATCTGCACCGTCGTCTTGTGGTTGCGGATGTTGCGGTACATGATCGGCTGGGTGAAGGCCGGTTCGTCGCCCTCATTGTGGCCGAAGCGGCGATAGCAGAACATATCGACCACAACAGGCTTGAAAAACTTCATGCGAAACTCGATCGCCACCTTGGTGGCGTGCACCACGGCTTCCGGGTCGTCGCCATTGACGTGGAAGATCGGTGCTTCGATCATCTTGGCGACGTCGGACGGATAGGGCGAGGAGCGCGAAAAGCGCGGGTTGGTGGTGAAACCAATCTGGTTGTTGATGATGAAATGCAGCGTGCCGGCGACGCGGTGGCCGCGCAGGCCGGACAGGCCGAGGATCTCGGCGATCACGCCCTGACCGGCGAAGGCGGCATCGCCATGCAGCAAGAGCGGCAGCACCTTGGCGCGCTCTTCCAGCGGCACGATTTCCTCGCGGCTGCGGCCGAACAGATAATCCTGCTTGGCGCGCGCCTTGCCCATCACCACCGGATCGACGATTTCCAGATGCGAGGGGTTGGCGGTCAAGGACAGATGCACCTTGTTGCCGTCGAACTCGCGGTCCGACGAGGCGCCGAGATGGTACTTGACGTCGCCCGAGCCTTCGACCTCATCGGGTGCCGCAGAGCCGCCCTTGAACTCGTGGAAGATGGCGCGGTGCGGCTTGGCCATCACCTGGGAGAGCACGTTCAGCCGGCCGCGATGCGCCATGCCGAGCACGATTTCCTTCATGCCGAGCTGGCCGCCGCGCTTGACGATCTGCTCCAGCGCCGGGATCAGCGCCTCACTGCCATCGAGGCCGAAGCGCTTGGTGCCCTTGTACTTGACGTCGATGAACTGCTCGAAGCCTTCAGCCTCGACCAGCTTCTGCAGGATCGCCTTCTTGCCGGCGGCGGTGAAGGTGATCTCCTTGTCGGCACCCTCGATGCGCGCCTGGATCCAGGCCTTTTCCTCAGGGTCGGAAATATGCATGAACTCGACGCCGAGCGTGGAGCAATAGGTGCGGGTCAGGATTTCCAGCATCTGCCGGATGCTGCCGAATTCAAGCCCCAGCACATTGTCGAGGAAGATCGGCCGGTCGTAATCGGCTTCGGTGAAGCCGTAGTTTTCCGGCGACAGCTCGTTGTAATCCTCGAGCGGCTTGGCGATGCCGAGCGGATCGAGATTGGCGTGCAGATGGCCGCGCATGCGGTAGGCGCGGATCATCATGATGGCGCGCACCGAATCGCGCGTCGCCTGGTGCACGTCGGCGTCGGACAGGACGACGCCATTGGTGACCGCCTTGTCCTTGACCTTCTTTTCGATCGTCTTCTCGACGATGCCCCAATTGCCGTCGAGCGCCGACACCAGTTCGCCATTGGCCTGCAGCGGCCAGGAGGGCTTGGCCCAGGAGGCGCCCTTGGCGTTCCTGCGCACATCGCCGGAATCGTCTTTCAGCCCGGCGAAGAACTCCTGCCATTCGGGATTGACCGAGGCTGGATCGTCCTCATAGGCGGCATAAAGCGCGTCGATGTAATCGGCATTGCCGCCATAGAGGAAAGAGGTGAGAGAAAATTGGTCGTTGGCCTGATCTTGTCTTGCCATTTTTGTCCGCGGAGCCCGGCTCCGTCTCCTGTTTTTGGAGGGGAGTAGGGGAATAAGGGAATAGGGGAGCAGGGCTTTTTGCCGCTGCTATTTTCCCTACTGCCCTACTCCCTTACTCCCCTACTCCCTTACCCTTTGATCGCTTCGACCAAGGTCGTGCCCAGCCTTGCCGGCGACGGCGAAACTTTTATCCCGGCCGATTCCATCGCCGCGATCTTGTCTTCGGCGCCGCCCTTGCCGCCGGAGATGACCGCGCCGGCGTGGCCCATGGTGCGGCCGGCCGGCGCCGTGCGCCCGGCGATGAAGCCGGCCATCGGCTTCTTGCGGCCACGCTTGGCTTCGTCCTTGAGGAACTGCGCGGCGTCTTCCTCGGCCGAACCGCCGATCTCGCCGATCATGATGATCGACTTGGTCTCCTCGTCGGCGAGGAACATCTCGAGCATGTCGATGAACTCGGTGCCTTTGACGGGGTCGCCGCCAATGCCGACGGCGGTGGTCTGGCCGAGGCCGACATTGGTGGTCTGGAACACTGCCTCATAAGTAAGCGTTCCCGACCGCGAAACAACGCCGACCGAGCCCTTGCGGAAGATGTTTCCGGGCATGATGCCGATCTTGCATTCGTTGGGCGTCAGCACGCCCGGGCAGTTCGGGCCGATCAGCCGCGAGGTCGAACGGTCGAGCCTGGCCTTGACCCTGATCATGTCCATCACCGGTATGCCTTCGGTGATGCAGATGATCAGCGGGATCTCGGCCTCGATCGCTTCGAGGATGGCTTCGGCGGCGCCTGCCGGCGGCACATAGACGACGGACGCATTGGCACCGGTCTTTTCCTTGCCCTCGGCGACGGTGGCGAAGATCGGCAGGCTTTCGCCCTTCGCGCCGGTCCACGTCTCGCCACCCTTCTTGGGATGGATGCCGCCGACCATTTTCGTGCCGTGATAGGCCAGCGCCTGTTCGGTGTGGAACGTGCCGGTCTTGCCGGTCAGGCCCTGCACCAGCACCTTGGTGTTCTTGTCGACGAGGATGGACATGGGAGCCCTTTTCTAAAAACCGTTGATCGAGGAAAACATGGTCAGAGCCGCTTCAAGTCGGCGACGGTGAGGTCGCTCTTGGCGTTGCCGGTGTTGAGCGTCGTTGCCGGCTCGAACATCAGCACCACGGGCTCAACGGTGAGCGAGCGCGGCCGGTGTTCGACGCCGCGCGGCACGACGATGAAATCGCCCTCGCCGAGTTCGACCGGGCCGTCGCGGAAATCGATGGCAATACGCCCACGCAGCACGAGGAAGGCTTCGTCCTCATTGTCATGCGCGTGCCAATCGAAGACCTCGCCGAACTTGGCGACCTTCGCCTGGCTGTCGTTGACGTCGCCGGCGATATGCGGATCGAAGACCTTCTTGATCTTTTGATCCGCAGCCTCGACCAGGTTTATCTTATGCGGAGGCACCAGATCAGCCCTTCACCGCCGCCACGATCTTCTTGGCTGCATCGTCGAGATCGTCGGCCGACACCACGTTCAGGCCGCTGTCGTTGATGATCTTCTTGCCCAGCTCGGCATTGGTGCCTTCCAGGCGCACCACCAGCGGCACTTCCAGGCCGACTTCCTTGACCGCGGCAATGACGCCCTCGGCAATGATGTCGCACTTCATGATGCCGCCGAAGATGTTGATCAGGATGCCCTTGACCGCCGGATCCCTGGTGATGATCTTGAACGCCGCCGTCACTTTTTCCTTGGACGCACCGCCGCCGACATCGAGGAAGTTGGCGGGTTCGGCGCCATAGAGCTTGATGATGTCCATCGTCGCCATGGCAAGGCCGGCGCCGTTGACCATGCAGCCGATATTGCCGTCGAGCGCGACATAGGCGAGGTCGTATTTCGACGCCTCGATTTCCTTCTCGTCCTCTTCGGTGGTGTCGCGCAGTTCGAGCACGTCGGGGTGACGGAACAGCGCGTTGTTGTCGAACGACACTTTTGCGTCGAGCACGCGCAGCCGGCCGTTCTTCATGACGATCAGCGGATTGACCTCGAGCAGGCTCATGTCCTTCTCGACGAAGGCCTTGTAGAGGATCGGGAACAGCGTATCGCCGTCCTTGGCCGCATCGCCGTCGAGCTTGAGCGCGCCGTTGAGCGCCTTCAGGTCGGCTGAAGTGACACCTTTTTCCGGGTCGATGGCGACGGTGATGATCTTTTCCGGCGTGTCATGCGCGACCGCCTCGATGTCCATGCCGCCCTCGGTCGAGACGACGAAGGCAATGCGGCCGACCGAACGGTCGACCAGGATCGACAGATAGAGCTCGCGTTCGATGTCGGCGCCGTCTTCGATATAGAGGCGGTTGACCTGCTTGCCGGCCGGGCCGGTCTGCTTGGTCACCAGAGTGTTGCCCAGCATCTCGTTGGCGTTGGCGACGACATCGGCCACCGATTTCGCCAGCCGCACGCCGCCCTTGGCGTCCGGGCCGAGCTCGGTGAATTTGCCCTTGCCGCGGCCGCCGGCATGGATCTGGCTCTTCACCACATAGAGCGGGCCCGGCAGCGCCTTGGCGGCGGCTTCCGCTTCGCTCGCCTTGAACACCGGCACGCCTTCGGCCACCGGCGCGCCGAACGACTTCAGCAGTGCCTTGCCCTGATACTCATGGATGTTCATCTGTATGGTCTCCGGATCGACTGGGGGTTCACTTACTGGAGATTCATTTGGAGGCGAGTTGCGGCGCGATCTTGACGCAGGCCTCGGTCAGGCCCTGCACCGTCGCCACGGAGGAGTCGAACATCTTCTGCTCGCTCTTGTTGAGCTCGATCTCGATGATGCGCTCGACGCCGCCGGCGCCGATCACCACGGGAACGCCGACATAGGTATTCTTGACGCCATACTGGCCGGAGAGATACGCCGCACAGGGCAGCACGCGCTTCTTGTCCTTGAGATAGGCTTCGGCCATCGAGATCGCCGAAGCGGCCGGCGCGTAATAGGCCGAGCCGGTCTTGAGCAGGCCGACGATCTCGGCGCCGCCGTCGCGGGTGCGCTGCACGATCTGGTCGAGCTTCTCCTTCGAGGTCCAGCCCATCTTGATGAGGTCGGGCAGCGGAATGCCCGATACCGTCGAGTAGCGGATCATCGGCACCATGGAATCGCCGTGGCCGCCGAGCACGAAGGCGGTGACGTCCTCGACCGAGACCTTGAATTCCTCGGCCAGGAAATAGCGGAAGCGCGCGCTGTCGAGCACGCCGGCCATGCCGACGACGTGGCTGTTGGGCAGGCCTGAGAACTTCTGCAGCGCCCACACCATGGCGTCGAGCGGGTTTGTGATGCAGATGACGAAAGCCTTCGGCGCATACTTCTTCAGCCCGGCGCCGACCTGCTCCATGACCTTAAGGTTGATGCCCAGAAGGTCGTCGCGGCTCATGCCGGGCTTGCGCGGCACGCCGGCGGTGACGATACAGACGTCGGCGCCTTCGATGCCGGCATAGTCGTTGATGCCGGTGAGCCTGGAGTCGAAGCCATCGACAGGCGACGACTGCGCGATATCGAGCCCCTTGCCCTGCGGGATACCTTCGGCAATATCGAACAGCACCACGTCGCCGAGGTCCTTGAGGCCGATCATGTGAGCGAGCGTGCCGCCGATCATGCCAGAGCCGATAAGCGCTATCTTGTTGCGTGCCATGTGAGGATGTTTTCCCTTTGTCGGTGACGACGTCTCAAATCTCTGTGACTTGATGGCGGCGTCGAAGAAGAGGCCGGAATGCTGCGGGGAACCGCGAATTTTCGCCGCACCCAATAGCCCCGGCACGGAAAAAATTCAAACGATTATTTTGGCGTCAGTGTTTTCAATCGGTTAGATCATTTGGGATTTACGTAAACGTCAAAGTTTGTAAGCCGACTTGGGAGGAAATAACCGACGAAGATGGAAATCGTAAGGCTGAATGCGGGTAATGACGCCCTTGTGATGCGGGTGGCCGAGGAGGTTCGAGTTGTAGACGTTGGCATGACAGAGAGGGGCAAAGGATCGCTACCGATGCATTCCCTGGAAATTCAGGCCTGCGCCTGCTGTGCCTCTGGCGCCGGCTTCCCTTTCTGCCGCTCCGCCCAATCCTCCAGCCAGTCGCGGCTTTGCATCTCGATCAGCCGCGATGCGGTGCGCTCGAACTCGAAGACCTCCACGCCGCGCTTGGCGGCATAAAGCGCTTGCGGCGGCGCTTCGGCGCTCACCACCAGCCGCACATGATGGTCGTAGAGCGTGTCGATCAGAAGGATGAAGCGTTTGGCCTCGTTGCGCTTGCCTTCGCCGAGCACCGGGACGTGGTCGATGAAAATGGTTGAGAAGCGTCCGGCGATCGCCAGGAAATCGCGCGCGCCAAGCGGCTTTTCGCAGAGATCGGCGAAGGAGAACCGCGCCGCATCGCCTGCCGCACGCGGCACGATCACCTGCCGCCCTTTGAGGGCAATCGATGTCTCGGCGGTCGGCGCGTTGCGCGTCATGGCTTGCCAGGCCTCGTCGAGTAGCTGGTCCGCCGCCGCATCGGCCGGCGTGACATAGACCGGTGTCCGGGCGAGCTTTTCCAGCCGGTAGTCCTTGTCGGCATCGAGCGCCAGCACCTGTGTGTGCCGCTCCAGTATGCCGATGAAGGGCAGGAAAAGCTGACGGTTCAGCCCGTCGCTGTAGAGGTTTTCCGGCGCCACATTCGAGGTGGCGACCAGCACCACACCGCTGGCAAACAGCGCCGAAAACAACCTGGACAGGATCATCGCGTCGGCGATGTCGGTGACCGAGAACTCGTCGAAGCACAGCACCCAGGCTTGCTCGGCAAGGGCCTTGGCCACCGGCGGGATCGGGTCGTCCTGCTTGACGTCGCCGTTCTTGCGCGCCTGCCGGTGCTTCTGGATACGGTCCTGCACGTCCGCCATGAAGTCGTTGAAGTGGACGCGGCGCTTGCGCCGCACCGGCAGCAACTCGAAGAACATATCCATCAGCATGGTCTTGCCGCGACCGACGCCGCCATGGATGTAAAGGCCTTTGACGGCCTCATGCGTCTCGCGCTTGCGGGCGAACAGCCAGCCCAGCGCGCTCGACTTATGCGCCAGCCGCTTGGCCGAAATCTCATCGGTCAGCAGGTCGAGCGCCGCAACGATCCGTTCCTGCGCCGGATCGCGGTCGATCGTACCGGTTTCCACCAGATGCTCGTAGCGCTGCCTGACGGTCGCATGGGTCTGGAGGCCGTCACGCAGATGCATCGGTCACGTCATTTGTTTATGCATGTCGCTGTCCCGAAATCGGGGTCACTTCTGCGCGACACGCATTCGGAGGACTAAAGCGGTCGTGTCTGAACGGATTCAGACGACCCGCTTTAGATCTTTGTTTTCCCAAAACCGCGGTCACTTTTGGGCGACATGCATTAGCCTACCTTGTAAGCGAAATCGGCTGGCCGTTGGAAGTCTGGCCGTCGAATTTCGAGCCGCCCGAGGAATAGAGCCGCGCCAGCGCACCGCCACTCTCGTCATAGAGCGTCAGCTGCTTGCCGGCGACGTTCCACGACTTGACGCCGTCCATCGGCGCCGGGCAATGCAGCGGCCCAGCGCGGAAGCCGGCGCCGAATTTGGTCTGCGGTGTCGCCACCTTGCAGCTCTGGCCCGCAACGCTGGCGTTCCAGACACCGGCGACGCTGGCGGCAGTCACGTCCGAAGCGCCGGCCGGCGCCGAACCATCCGAAGGCAGCGCGGCGACCTGCGTGTTCGCAGGAGCGGTCGGGAATTGAGACGG
>NZ_RZPB01000177.1:0-9247 GCF_003998535.1 Mesorhizobium sp. M7A.F.Ca.AU.002.02.1.1
GCGTCACCTCGGTCAATCCGAACGAGACCGACCCCGGCCTTTTGGTGCAGACGCTGGAGATCGTGCAAGGGCTGGTCGACCTGCCGCTGTCGATCGACAGTTCCGTCACCGCCGCGATCGAAGCCGCACTCAAGGTTGCCAAGGGCCGCCCGCTGGTCAACTCCGTCACCGGCGAGGAAGAAAAGCTCGAAGCCATCCTGCCGCTGGTCAAGAAGTACAACGTGCCGGTCGTCGCCATCTCCAACGACGAGACCGGCATTTCGATGGACCCGGACGTGCGTTTCGCCGTCGCCAAGAAGATCGTCGAGCGCTGCGCCGATTTCGGCATTCCGGCGCATGACGTCGTCGTCGACCCGCTGGTGATGCCGATCGGCGCGCTGGGCGATGCCGGCCGCCAGGTCTTCGCGCTGCTGCGTCGTCTGCGTGAAGAACTCAAGGTCAACACCACCTGCGGCCTGTCCAACATCTCTTTCGGCCTGCCGCATCGCCACGGCATCAACGCCGCCTTCATCCCGATGGTGATCGGCGCCGGCATGACCTCGGCCATCATGAACCCGGTGCGGCCGCAGGAAATGGAAGCCGTGCGCGGCGCCAATGTGCTGAACGGCACCGACGAGAACTGCACCAACTGGATCCGCACCTACAAGGATTACAAGCCGGCCGAAGGCGGCCAGGCCGTTGCCGCCCCGACGCAAGTCAATGCGCCGGGCGACGGCGCCGGCAATGGCGGTCGCCGCCGTGGCGGCCGTGAAGCCCGGATGGGCCGAGGATAAGCGCGCAATCGTGAATTCACCTGCAAACATCACCGACCCGCTCGTGCTGTTCATGCCGTCGGGCAAGCGCGGGCGGTTTCCTGTTGGAACACCCGTGCTAGACGCCGCGCGCCAGCTCGGCGTCTATGTCGAAAGTGTGTGCGGCGGACGCGCCACTTGCGGGCGTTGCCAGATCGAAGTGCAGGAAGGCAATTTCGCCAAGCACAAGATCATTTCGTCCAACGACCACATCACGCCCAAGGGCGCCAAGGAAGAGCGCTATGAGCGCGTCCGCGGCCTACCCGAACGGCGTCGCCTCTCCTGCTCGGCGCAAATCCTCGGCGACCTCGTCATCGACGTGCCGCAGGATACGGTCATCAACGCGCAGACCATCCGCAAGGATGCCGACACCAGGGTCATCGCCCGCGATGCGGCGATCCGCATGTGCTATGTCGAGATCGAAGAACCCGACATGCACAAGCCGCTTGGTGATCTCGACCGGCTGAAGATCGCGCTGATGCACGATTGGGGTTTGAAAAGCCTCGATTTCGATTTTTATCTGCTGCCGCAGGTGCAAGGCATCCTGCGCAAGGGCAACTGGACCGCGACCGCCGCCATCTACAAGGATGCCGACTCTGAGACAGCGCGCGTCGTAGCACTTTGGCCCGGCCTCAAGAACGAAGCCTATGGGCTGGCCTGCGATATCGGCTCGACCACCATCGCCATGCATCTGGTGTCGCTGCTGTCGGGCCGCGTCGCCGCCTCGTCGGGCACCTCGAACCCGCAGATCCGCTTCGGCGAGGATCTGATGAGCCGCGTCTCCTATGTGATGATGAACCCGGACGGCCGCGAGGGCATGACGGTCGCCGTGCGGGAGGCGATCTCGGGTCTCGTCGACAAGGTCTGCGCCGAAGGCAATGTCCAGCGCAACGACATCCTGGACAGCGTCTTCGTCGGCAATCCGATCATGCACCATCTGTTCCTCGGCATCGATCCGACCGAGCTTGGCGGCGCGCCCTTTGCGCTGGCTGTCTCAGGTGCGGTGCATATCAAGGCATCCGACATCGGCCTGAAGCTTAACCAGGGCGCCAGGCTCTACATGCTGCCTTGCATCGCCGGGCATGTCGGTGCGGATGCGGCGGCGGTGACGCTGTCGGAAGGCCCGCATCGCCAGGACGAGATGATGCTGATCGTCGATGTCGGCACCAATGCCGAGATCGTGCTCGGCAATCGCCAGCGGGTGGTTGCGGCCTCCTCGCCCACCGGCCCTGCCTTCGAGGGCGCCGAAATCTCCGGCGGCCAGCGAGCAGCGCCCGGCGCCATCGAACGCGTACGCATCGATCCCGATACGCTTGAACCGAAATACCGCGTCATCGGCTCTGAACTGTGGTCCGACGAGCCGGGCTTCCTGGAAAGCGTCCAGGCGACCGGCGTCACCGGCATCTGCGGCTCCGGCATCATCGAAGTGGTGGCGGAGATGTATCTCGCCGGCATCATTTCCGAGGACGGCGTCATCGACGGCGGGCTTTCGGCGCGCTCGCCGCGCGTTACGGCCAACGGCCGCACCTTCTCCTATGTGCTGAAGGACGGCTCCGCCGCATTGACGGAAGATGGGCCGAAGATCACCATCACCCAGACCGATGTGCGCGCCATCCAGCTTGCCAAGGCAGCGCTTTATGCCGGCACCAAGCTGTTGATGGAAAAGCAGAACACCGAGCATGTCGACCGCATCCATTTCGCCGGCGCCTTCGGCTCCTTCATCGATCCGAAATACGCCATGGTGCTGGGCCTGATCCCGGATTGCGACCTCGACAAGGTCTCGGCGGTCGGCAACGCCGCCGGTGCCGGCGCGCGCATGGCGCTGCTCAATCGCGGCTACCGCCGCGAGATCGAGGACACGGTCAGCAAGATCGAGAAGATCGAGACGGCGCTGGAACCGAAATTCCAGGAGCATTTCGTCTACGCCATGGCGCTGCCCAACAAGGTCGATCCGTTCCCGAAACTGTCGGCAGCGGTGAAACTGCCGCCGCGCAAGACGGTCAGCGAGGATGGCGTTGCCGGCGACGCCGCTCCGCGCCGGCGTTCGCGCGAAGGCCACGAGGGGCGGAGGCGTGGACGGGAATAAGCGGCCCGCCCCCGCCAACACCTTTCGAAACTCATTTGCATGCAAATGTTTCCGGATCGTCTGATCCGGAAACCAAAACGCTGTTTTCGTGAAATTCGCCAGATACATGGCAGGCGCATTCAACCGGCATCGAACGGCAGGCAGGAAATATCTTTCAGCCGCCGCAACGCTCCAGGGGAGACAACGATGTCAATGCTCGAAAGCCTGAGCCGCTATGGCACCGCCATCAGACAAGCCCATGACCGCAGCAAGGCGCGGCGCCTGCTGAACAGCCTGCCGCCCGAAATCCAGAAGGACATCGGCTGGCCGGTGTCGCCGCGATCCAGTGAAAGGGCATCCCTCAGCAACGCTATCTGGAGCGCCGCGCGCTGATGACCTTCGCCGAGAAATGCAAATTGCTCGGCATGCGCCGGGAACCTCGCATGTCCCCGGCGACCACCAGCAACCGGCTGCGAGCCGCACTTTTACCGCGTCGCTGACCACTGCGGCGCGGATCAAACCGCCGTGTAGACGCGGGCGCAAATCTTGACATTTTCAGCCACGGCACAATCTTTCGATTTAGGGGGTTCTCTTAGTCGGCTTTGGCCGAAGTTCGTGTATCCGCATGCCAAGTTTGAAAAGCCATGTCGTGTCTTTTGTCTTGCGGCACAGCCGTAAGCAGGCATTTGCCAGTCCGGAAAATCTGCAGCGCTGGATCGCGGCCGCGCGCAAGACCGAGAACCACCGGCCGCCCGCCTCGCTACACCAGCGTCTCGATATCGAGATGCATACGGTCGGTGGCTTCCCCGTATACGAAATCCCACCCAAGTCCGGCGAACAGAAGCGGATTCTCTACTTGCACGGCGGCGCCTATGTCTTTGAAATCACGCCCTATCATTGGCACCTGATTGCCGACATGGCGGATCGGTTGGGCTACGCAATCACGGTGCCGATCTATCCAATTGCCCCCGAACATGATTTCCACGCCATGTTCGGGATGGTTGGCGATGTTTACCGGCAGATGCTCGCCGAGACGGAGGCCGAGGACATCGTCTTCATGGGCGATTCCGCCGGCGGCAACATGGCTGTGGTGCTGACCATGATGGCCGCCGAAGAAGGACTGTCCCTGCCGTCACGACATGTGCTCATTTCGCCGGGTCTCGACGTGTCGCTCACCAATCCCGCAGTGTTCGAGGCGGAACGCAACGACCCTTGGCTGGGCATAGCTGGCGGACGAGAGGCGATTCGTCTGTACAGTGCCGGCATCGATCCCAGCGACTGGCATATCAGCCCGGTCTATGGAGATCTGTCAGTGCTGCCAAGAACACTGCTTTTGACTGGCTCGCGCGATCTTTTGACGCCCGACAATCTGATCTTCGCGGAAAAAGCCCGCGCCGCCGGCGTTGAAATCGATCTTGTCTATGAGGAAGGCATGTTCCACGTCTGGCCGCTGATCGACATGCCGGAGGCCCGGCGCGCCCGCGAGCGCATCGTCGAATTTCTCGGGGAGAGCCGGATCGTGCAAGACACGAGACTAAGGCCTGAACAGCGCCCCGCCGAAGCGGCGGAGTAGCTCTATATTGTCGTCCTTACCAGCCGGTCAGAACTTGCCGGTTTCCCGGAACACTTCGAAGGTCGCGCGGATGTGGTCGGCGACGGCCTTGACCGGCGCGCTGGCGTCCGGCGCCACCACCATCGCCAGATTGTAGGTGCCGATGTCGGGCATGCCGTCCTTCGGGCAGAGTTCGACCATGTCGTTGCCGAGAAACGACTTCGGCAGCGGCGCCACGGCGAGATCGGACATGATCGCGGCGCGCTGGCCGGCCGTGTGCGCGCTCATATAGGCGATGCGGTAGTTGCGGCCCTCGCGGCCAAGCGCAACGAGCGCTCCGGCGCGCCAGGCGCAGCCCTCTTCCCAAAGCGACACCGGCAGCGGCTCGCGCAGATGCGCGCAGCCGCCCTTGGCGCCAGCCCAGACGATCGGCTCGGTCAGCAGCACCTCGGCGCCGAGCGCGCTGGTCTTGTAGGAATTGGTCAGCAGCGTGATGTCGAGCGCCCGGTCGTCCATGCGCCGGCGCAGATTGCTGCTCTGGTCGATGGTGACGTCGACGGCGATCGACGGATGCGACTGCGCGAAACGCTTCAGCACATGCGGCAGCACGCGCTCGCCGTAATCGTCCGGCGAACCAAGCCGCACGACACCGACAATCTCGGGAATGATGAACTTCGACACCACCTCGCGGTTGATCGACAGCAGCCGGCGGGCATAGCCGAGCAGCATCTCGCCGTCCGTGGTCAGCGACACCGAGCGGGCGTCGCGCGCGAACACGGAGCGGCCGAGAATGTCCTCCAGCTTCTTGATCTGCATGGAGACGGCCGAAGGCGTGCGAAAGACGGCATTGGCGGCGGTGGTGAAGCTGCCGGTCTCGGCAATCGCCACGAAAGTGCGCAAAACGTCGAGATCGAGCAGTGGCAGCGGATGATTGAGCGGGGCGTTCATGGCAACCGACCTTCAATTTTTCTGATACAAAACATCACTCCATTTCGTTTGATTGAACATCAGATTGGGAGGATAGTCAACTCCATCGAATGAGGCAGCTGCCACAAGCAGCCATGAAACGACCCCGACACAGACCTGCATTCGACACGAAATGAAGTTGAAACAAACCCGACGTAACCAACGCGCTGTCTGGCACCCGCCAGCCACCAAAGGAGAAAGAAATGTCTATCCTGTCGTCTCTTGGTCGCATCGCGACCGAATTCAGCGCGGCACGCGCCCGCTACCAGACCGAGCGCGCCATCCGTTCCTTGCCGATCGAACTGCAGAAGGATATCGGCTGGCCTGAGGCTTCCGACACCAAGACCGGTACTCGCAATGGCATCGGATCCTGGGCTGGAGCAAAGTAGATCGTGTGTACTATGTGCTGAAGGCCTGCCGCGCGAACCGCCCGGCAGGCCTTCTTTATTTTATTTGTATACAAATGAGTTTTGGAGCCATGTCGCCAACGCATGACGCATATGAGAAAGCCGCATAGCAGCTCCTGTTTTCACTTAATGTCTTGTAAATGATCGTAAATTTTGAGCACCTTGCCCAAATCTGTCGCAATCGATGTCGCATTTCATATCAAGCGGTTCGCTTTTGCGATTTAGTTTCTGCTTACACAAGCCTATATCAGCGCCAGCAAACGAGCTGCCCCACTCCATCAAGCGAAGGCGACCCGTCTGAGCAACCGAATGGAGATGATTATGAAGCTTTTTGCCCGCCTCTTTGCCCGCCGCGAAATGAACCTGACCACCGCTCTCGAGCGTCAGCGTCTCGCCAACACCATGCCCGGCCAGACTGGCGCCATGAATGCGGCGCGCCTCGGCTTCGTCGCCTGAAGATTTTCCAGGCAGCGCATCCCTGCCGCTGCTTTAAAACTGCAACGCCGCCTGCCTCCAGCCAGAGCGGCGTTTTTGTTCTGCGCACAGGCTGTACGCTGCCTGTCCCTTGAACAGTTCGTGCCACTTCCGGGCCCCGCTGCACGCCGATTGCCCATTTGCGACCCATGTCGCAAATTTAATCTTGTCGTAGCGGCGTAGCCGATTGACAGACATGGTTTTTCCTGATGTCGCTATGCTATTCGCGACATCCTGTTCGCGCCATGGCTGTGTGAGGTTCCCTTGAACGCCGTAAAGCATCCGATCAAGCGGTCGTTTGTATTCTTCCTTATTCCCGATTTCACCATGATCGCCTTTGCGACCGCGCTCGACCCGCTGCGCTCGGCCAATCGCATGCTCGGCTACGAGGCCTATCGATGGCGCCTCGCCAGCATCGACGGCAAGCCGGTGCGCGCCTCGAACGGAGTCGAGTGCGCGGTCAACACGTCGCTCGAGGATGAACGCAAGAAGATGGCAGGTCCCGATCGGCCGAACATGGCCATCGTCTGCAGCGGCATCAATGTCGAGCGCTACCAAAACAAGTCCGCCTTCGCCTGGCTGCGCGAGGAATACAATCGCGGCGTCGCCGTCGGCGGCCTGTGCACCGGCGCGCATATCCTCGCCGCCGCCGGCCTGTTGTCCAACAAGCGCTGCGCCATCCACTGGGAGAACCTGCCGGGCTTTTCCGAGGCGTTCCCGAAGGCCAATGTCTTTGCCGACCTCTTCGAGATCGACCAGAACATCTACACCTGCGCCGGTGGCACCGCCGCACTCGACATGATGCTGAAGCTGATCGGCGACGACTTTGACGAGAACCTCGTCAACCGCGTCTGCGAGCAGGTGCTGACCGACCGCGTGCGCAGCCCCACCGACCGCCAGCGCCTGCCGCTGCGCGCCCGCCTCGGCGTCCAGAACTCGAAAGTGCTGACCATCATCGAGTTGATGGAAGGCAATCTGTCGGAGCCGCTGTCACTGATCGAGATCGCCGATCATGTCGACCTGTCGCGCCGCCAGATCGAGCGGCTGTTCCGCACCGAGATGGGCCGCTCCCCCGCCCGCTATTATCTCGAAATCCGGCTCGACCGCGCTCGGCACCTGCTGATCCAGTCCTCGATGCCAGTGGTCGAGGTGGCGGTCGCCTGCGGCTTCGTCTCGGCCTCGCATTTCTCCAAATGCTACCGCGAACTCTACGCCCGCTCGCCGCAGCAGGAGCGCGTCGACCGCAAGCAGCTGCTGGCCGCCTGAGCAGAGGTGTCACGTGAGGCGGCTCTGGACGCCCCGAAACGTGATCTTCCTCGCCTCAAGCGTCTGTTGAGCGAGCCAAGTATCTTTCCAGATGATCAGGCTGTGTCGGTCTGACTACGCCTGCGCCGTGCGCATCGCCTCGACCCGAATATCCTCGGTCAGCCGCGCTTTCAGCGCCGAGAATTCCGGGCTGGTCTTCAGCGTGTAATGGCGCGGATGCGGCAGGTCGATGGCGACATCCGACTTGATGCGGCCAGGCCGCGCCGTCATCACGATGACGCGCGAGGCCATGAAGATCGCCTCCTCGATGTCATGGGTGACGAACAGCACCGTCTTTTGGCGCCGTTCCCAGATGCCGAGCAGCAGTTCCTGCATCAGACCGCGCGTCTGGTTGTCGAGCGCGCCGAACGGCTCATCCAGCAACAGGATCTCCGGATCGTTAGCCAGCGCCCGGGCGATCGCCGTGCGCTGCTGCATGCCGCCGGAGAGCTGCTTCGGCCAATGGTTCTCGAACCCTTTCAGGCCGACGAGATTGACGTAGGAAGCGACGACCCCGTCCCGCTCCTTTTCGGGCATTCCGCGTTCGCGCAAGCCGAAAGCGATGTTCTGCGCCACAGTCAGCCAGGGAAACAGCGTGTAGGACTGAAAGACCATGCCGCGATCCGGCCCCGGCCGGGTCACCGCCTTGCCGTCGAGCAGCACACGGCCCTCGCTCGATGCTTCCAGGCCCGCGACAATCCTGAGCAGTGTCGACTTCCCGCAGCCGGACGGCCCCAGAATAGTGATGAAGTCGTTGGCGGCGACCGCCAGGTCGATCGGCATCAGCGCCTTGACCGGCTGACCGCCGCGCACGCCGGCAAAGGTGCGCGAAACGCCCTCGATGAGAAGCTTGTTCACGCCAGGCTCCACGGAAAGAGCCAGCGGTTGAAGGCCTTGAAGGCGAAGTCGGACAACAGCCCGATCAGTCCGATGACGATGATGCCGAAGATGATCTGACCCGTCGCCAGCCGCGACTGACTGTTGATGATCATGTAGCCGATGCCGGATGACGAGCCGATCAGTTCCGCGACGATGACATAGGTCCAGGCCCAGCCGAGCACCAGCCGCAGCGTCTCGGCGACCTCCGGCGCATTGGCCGGCATGATCACCCGGTTGACGATGCCGCTGTTGGTGGAACCCAGCGTGTAGGCGGCCTCGACCAGATCGCGTCGTGTGCCGCCAACTTTGACCGCGATGATGAGGACGATCTGGAACACCGAGCCGACGAAGATGACCAGCAGTTTTTCCAGCTCGCCGATGCCGGCCCACAAGATGAGCAGTGGGATGAATGCCGACGCAGGCAAGTAGCGGGCGAAGGAGACAAAAGGCTCCAGAAACGCCTCCACCGGCTTCCAGGCGCCCATCGCGATGCCAAGCGGTACCGCGACGACCGAGGCAAGCAGGAAGCCGCCGAAGACGCGCCAGATGGTGATCAGAACGTCGAGCCAAAAACGGTCTTCGACCAAAAGCCGCCAGCCATCCCGCAGCATCGACAGCGGATCGGCGAGGAAGATGCGGTTGACGTGGCCGCCTAGCGTGATCCAAGCCCAGAAGGCCACGAAAAGCACGAAGAAGGAAATGCCGAGCACGGTTCGGATGCCCGGCGAGACTGGATGCAAGGGGCGCATCGTCAAATCGTCGCCATTTTCAAATGGTCCCCATGCTCAAATCGCGCTTTGTCCAAGAG
>NZ_RZPB01000178.1:0-9180 GCF_003998535.1 Mesorhizobium sp. M7A.F.Ca.AU.002.02.1.1
CCATGATTGGCCAGCACGCCCGGATAGACTTTTGTCTCGCCGTCCTTGCGTTCCTTCCAGCCGGTCAGGTCGTCGGCGGCATAGCCGGCGAAATCCTCGATCGTCTTCACGCCGTCCTCGCCAAGCGTCACCATCATGGCGGTGGTGACGCCGGGGATTTCGCGCAATTCGTCCGAAACGCCGAGCGCCTTGCGCTTGTCGTCGTGCTCGGCCTCGATCTTCTCCAGATATTCGCGGGCGCGGGTCTGGATCTCCGAAGCGGTGTCCTCGTCGAAACCATCGATAGAGGCGATCTCGCCGGAATCGACATAAGCGACTTCCTCAACGCTGGTGAAGCCTTCGGAGGCCAGCACCTGGCCGACCATCTCGTCGACGTCGAGGGCTTCCATGAACAGCGACGAACGCTCGACGAATTCCTTCTGGCGGCGCTCGGATTCTTCGGCTTCGGTCAGGATATCGATATCCCAGCCGGTCAGCTGCGAAGCCAGACGCACGTTCTGGCCGCGGCGACCGATGGCCAGCGACAGCTGGTCGTCGGGAACCACGACTTCGATGCGTTCGGCATCCTCGTCGAGCACGACCTTGGCGACTTCCGCCGGCTGCAGCGCATTGACGATGAAGGACGCCGCAGAAGGCGACCACGGAATGATGTCGATCTTCTCACCCTGCAATTCGCCGACGACCGCCTGGACGCGGCTGCCGCGCATGCCGACGCAGGCGCCGACCGGATCGATCGATGAGTCCCGCGAGATGACGGCGATCTTGGCGCGCGAACCTGGGTCGCGGGCGACCGACTTGATCTCGATGATGCCGTCATAGATTTCCGGCACTTCCATGGTGAACAGCTTGGCCATGAACTGCGGATGGGTGCGCGACAGGAAAATCTGCGGGCCGCGCTGCTCGCGGCGCACATCGTAGACATAGGCGCGGACGCGGTCGCCATATTTGTAGTTCTCGCGCGGGATCAGCTCATCGCGACGGATGATCGCTTCGCCGCGGCCGAGATCGACGATGACATTGCCGTATTCGACGCGCTTGACGGTACCGTTGACGATCTCGCCGATGCGGTCCTTGTACTCGTCATACTGGCGGTCGCGTTCGGCCTCGCGGACCTTCTGGACGATGACCTGCTTGGCCGACTGGGCGGCGATGCGGCCGAAATCCATGGGCGGCAGCTGTTCGGCAATGAAGTCGCCGAGCTGGGCGTCGGGATTGCGCTCGCGAGCCGAGGAAATGGCGATCTGCGTGGCGTAGTCATCGACCTTCTCGACCACTTCCATCAGCCGCTGCAGCTTCATCTCACCGGTGTTCGGGTTGATGTCGGCGCGGATGTTGGTCTCCTGACCGTAACGCGAGCGCGCCGCCTTCTGGATCGCATCGGCCATGGCGGCGATGACGATCGACTTGTCGATCGACTTTTCACGCGCGACCGCGTCGGCGATCTGCAGCAATTCAAGTCTGTTGGCGCTTACAACCATCGTTTTTCTCCCGAGCTTGTTTGCCGGACCTTTGCGCCCGGCAGCTCAATCATAGTTCCTGTTCGTGTTCTTCCGTGGCGTCCGCTTCCGCACCCGACTCGTCGTCGTCCGGTTCGCCACGGCGCTTCTTGGCTTCCTTGCGCGCCCTGTTGTCCTTCGACAGGGCATCGCGGATGAGATCGTCGGTCAGGATCAGGCGCACATCGGCAATCGCGTCATAGGGGACGCGCACCGTCGGCTCCTCGCCATAGGCTGCCTTGTCGCGCTCGATCAGCACATCGTCTTCGCCGGCTTCGGCGATCTTGCCCTTGAAGCGCTTGCGGTCGGCGACGACGATCGATGTTTCCATTTTCACCAGATGACCCGTCCAGGTCGTGAAATCCGATTTGCGGACCAGCGGCCGGTCGATGCCGGGCGACGAGACTTCAAGATGGTAGGCCTTTTCGATCGGATCATCGACATCGAGCGCCGGCGACACCGCGCGGCTGACCTCTTCGCAATCCTCGACGGTCATGGTGCCGTCCTCGCGTTCGGCCATGATCTGCAGCGTCAGCCCGTTCTGGCCCGACAGATGCACCCGCACGAGGCGGAAGCCGATGCCGCGCAGAACCGGCTGGACGATCAGCGCGATGCGCGCATCGATGCCGCTTTCGCGGATGATGCGATCGTCGCCCTCGCTTGCCGTTGCAGTCATTGAAGCCCTGTCGTTCTCTACCAAGTTATCGGCAGGTAATAAAAAAGAGCGGGACCGGGTGGACCCACTCTTCGTCATACCGACCAAGAATTTGAGGCTGATATAGACGATCGCGGCCTGTGTTTCAAGCCCGCTATGCTGGTCGGGCAACGCTGCCATCGAGGTGGCCCCCGCCAGCGTTGCATGGAGCGCATGGCGCCCATGCGGCGGCCCCAATGGGATTGGCGCTGAAACGCACCTACTTACGCTGCGCTGCACAAAGGTGGCCGTGCGTCACACGTGCGCGAAAGGACATGATCATGAGCAATCGCAAGATATTTTCTGCAATAGGCGACTTCTTCACCGTATTCGGCAGCGCCGTGGCCGCTTCACGGGCCGTAGAAGCCGGTCGCAGGCCGCGCGCCGACGACCTGCGCAACCTCGGCGTCGAGCCTGCCGCCTTCGATCGCATCGGCCGCCGATTCTAGCTTTGACGCAATTCCGGACGGAAAACCGTTTCACACTTTTCCTGGAATTGCTCTAAGACCGCGAGCCTATTTCCGAATGAAGGTAAGATAGGCCGGCCGCCGGCCCTCACGAATGGCCTTGGCCTCGTAACGGGTGCCCGGCCAACCATCATAGGGCCGGTGCCAGTCCGCCGCCTCGCAAGCCTGCCATGCGAACGCGCCATGCGCGCGGCAATGCAGCAAGGTCCAGTTGACATAAGTGTCGATGTCGGAGGCGAAGCGGAATTTTGAACCAGGCTTCAGCACGCGCGCGAACCGCTCGAGATTGACCGGGCTTACGAAACGTCGCTTCCAGTGTTTCTTCTTCGGCCAGGGGTCGGGATAGAGCAGATCGAGGCCGCCGAGCGAGGCCTGCGGCAGCCAGTCGAGCAGCCTTGTGGCGTCGTCGTCATAAACCCGCAGATTGGCGAGCGGTTTCTCGCGCACCGCCATCATCATCTTGGCCATGCCGTTGACGAAGGGCTCGACGCCGATAAAGCCGATCGAAGGCGCCTCGGTCGCGCGGTGCAGGAGATGTTCGCCACCGCCGAAGCCAATCTCGAGGCGAACCGCGCTGACATCGGTCTGAAACAGAGTTTGCAGATCGGCCGGCGGCTCGGCCGCCAGATCGAGCCGATATACACCGAAGCCGCTTTCCAGCGCGGCCGCCTGTTGCGGACGCATGGTCTTGCCGCGCCGGCGACCGAAAAAGGCTTCGGTCGCGCGGCTTGGTCTGTCCTTCGGATCCATGGCGGGACTTCGCGGCGCCGCTGTCAGGCGGCGACCGCGTCCTTGAGCGCCTTGGCGAGATCGGTCTTTTCCCAGGAGAAAGACCCATCACGGCCGGCCTTGCGGCCGAAATGGCCGTAGGACGACGTCTTGGCGTAGATCGGTTTGTTGAGATCGAGGTGACGGCGGATGCCCGACGGCGACAGATCCATCACCGTGCGCAGCGCGTCCTCGAGCTTTGCCTCGTCGACCTTGCCGGTACCATGCAAGTCGACATAGACCGACAGCGGCTGGGCGACGCCGATGGCGTAGGAAAGCTGGATGGTGCAGCGGTCGGCGAGTTTCGCCGCCACCACGTTCTTGGCCAGGTAGCGCGCCGCATAGGCTGCCGAACGATCCACCTTGGTGGTGTCCTTGCCGGAGAAAGCGCCGCCGCCATGGGGTGCGGCACCACCGTAGGTGTCGACGATGATCTTGCGGCCGGTCAGGCCGGCGTCGCCGTCCGGCCCGCCGATGACGAACTTGCCGGTCGGATTGATGTACCACATGCAATCGTCGGCGATCTTGAGGTCGCCCAGCGCCTCGCGGATATAGGGTTCGACGACCTTGCGGACCTTCTTTGAATCCCAGCTCGCATCGAGATGCTGCGTGGACAGCACGATCTGCGTCGCCTCGGCGGCCTTGCCATCGACATAGCGAACGGTGACCTGGCTCTTGGCATCCGGCCCGAGCCTGCCGGCTTCACCGCTGCCTTCGTGACGGGCAGCAGCCAGCAGTTCGAGGATCTTGTGGCTGTAGTAGATCGGCGCCGGCATCAAATCCGGCGTCTCGCGGCAGGCATAACCGAACATGATGCCCTGGTCGCCGGCACCCTCTTCGCCCTGACGGTCGGCAGCGTTGTCGACGCCCTGGCCGATGTCAGGCGACTGGCCGTGCAGCAGAACCTCGATCTTCGCCGTTTTCCAGTGGAAGCCGGCCTGCTCGTAGCCGATTTCGCGGATCGCCTTGCGGGCGACCGATTTGAACTTGGCCGGATTGACGACCGGATGGCCGGCGGCATCCTTGAGGATGTTGCCTGCCTTGTCCTTCTTCAGCAGCGTTTCCGGGACGCGCACTTCGCCGGCGATGACGACACGGTTGGTGGTGGCCAGCGTCTCGCAGGCGACACGGACTTTCCACGGGTCCATGCCGGTCTTCTTGGCTTCGCGATAGACCAGATCGACGATCTCGTCGGAAATCCGGTCACAGACTTTGTCAGGATGGCCCTCGGCAACGGATTCCGAGGTAAAGAAGTAGTTCTGCCGCGTCACGGGTGTCCCCTCTTGAAAAACGATCGGCAGGCTGCCGATTTTGGCGCGCCACGTGTTAGCGGGGCGAAGCGCCGCTCGTCAAGCGGTGCTTCGGCTCTGGCATGAATGTCGATGCCGTTATCTTGTGCCACCGGCGGCGGGGCGCCGCCGGTCCTGGCGTGATTGAGGATCAGTCGGGATCGTCGGCGGAGAGGGACTTGACCAGGTCTATGATCCTGCGGCGCACCTTGGCGTCGGCGATCTTGACAAAGGCCCGGTTGAGCTGAAGGCCTTCAGGGCTGCCGCAGAATTCGACAGCGAAAGCCATCGAAGCGTCCTCGGCAAATCCACGGCCCGCCACAGGCTCCTGGCCGGGCGCATCCTCAAAAAAGAAAGCGACAGGCACGCCGAGTATGGACGCGATCGCCTGCAGACGGCTGGCGCCGACGCGGTTGGTGCCCTTTTCATATTTCTGAATCTGTTGAAATGTGATGCCGAGGTTTTCTCCCAGCTTTTCCTGGCTCATTCCAAGCATGTTGCGGCGAAGCCGAATGCGACTGCCAACATGGATGTCGATCGGATTCGGTTTCTTCTTGTTATCTTCTGTCATTTTTTCCTCGCCGAATTTTTTCGGCTTTCTCTATTTTTTTTCCTGCCCAAACAAAGCCGGAGGCAACTGCCCCAACAGAACGATCCACCGGCTTCGAGAAATTTTCAGGCACTTACAGTATGAGTTTCTAATGTGTTGGCTGTCAATTCACCCGTAGCCTTTGCCTTACGTTCAACAGCGCTGCCCCAACGGCAAACAGCAACATGATCAGCATTCCGTTAATGCGCCGTTGGCCGGGAGATATGAGCGCCTGTCCGGAAATCGGTATGTGGGCATCGATGGCGCCGCGCGCGTCGATAGCAAGCGCATCGACGATGCGCCCGCGCGGATCGACGACGGCCGAGATGCCGTTGTTGGCGGCACGCACCAATGGCAATCCATTTTCCACCGCACGGATCTGGGCCTGCCTGAAATGCTGATACGGACCCGGCGTGTCGCCGAACCACGCATCATTGGTAACGTTCACAATAAGCTGCGCTGACGCAGCGTCAACTGCCACAAGATCGGGAAAGATCACCTCATAACAGATAAATGGCAGCGCACGGATGCCGTCGGGTAGCGTGATGGCGTGCCGCTCATTGCCGGCCGCGAAACTCATCGGCCCGGCAACCAGTTGCTCGATGCCGAAACGCTGGAGCAGATCGGCGAAAGGCAGGTATTCGCCGAACGGCACCAGGTGAACCTTGTCGACGGCGTCCGTGATTTCACCCTTGTCGTCGATCGCCACCACGGAGTTGTAGTAGCGGCTGTCGGCATTTGCGGCCGAGCCGCCTTCCTCGCGGACGACGCCGGCAATCAGCATCTGGCCGGGTCCGAGCATATCCCCCAGCGCCGTCAATGCGTCCGGACGCTCGGTGAAGAGGAACGGCACCGAGGTTTCGGGCCACAGGATCAGTTGCGGCTTTTGATGGCCTGGATCCGGCGCCTTGCCCGAGAGCCCCATCAGGACCGCGAAGATGCGGTCGCGCACCGAGGCATCCCATTTTTCCGACAGGTCCACGGCCGGCTGGACAATGCGGACATCCAGGCTGCGTGAAGCTGGCGATTCGGGAGCGGCAAGCCTGATATAGCCGAAGCCGACATGGGCAGCGACGAGCACGACAAACAGTGCCGCGCCGAGGCGCAGGTGCCGACGTGCCGCCAGCAGTGCCGGCAGTGCGAAGACGAACACCGCGAGCGCGTTCATGCCGATCATGCCCGTCACCGAGACGCTCTGCATCAGCAGCGGCACGGGCATGGCCGCGTAGCCGACGGCATTCCAGGGAAAACCGGTGAACAGGAAATCGCGCAGCCATTCCGCCAGGCCGAAGCCGAAGGCAAGGGCGGCGATGCGGCCAATGTCGTTGCTCCACAGCAGCCGGGCAACGATTGCCGCAAAGCCGTAGAAAAAGGCGAGCATGAAAGGAATGCCGACCACCGCGAAGGGAAGCGCCCAGGCAAAGCTGTCGGCCTCGACCAGCAGCGCCGAGCCGATCCACCAGAGGCCGGCGAGGAAATAGCCGAAACCGAACCACCAACCGACGGCGAAAGCCGGCCGCAGACGCCGGAACAGACTGCCTGAAGCTTCGCCGGTGGCGCCGTCGAGCAGCCAGACCAGCAGCGGGAACGAGACGAAACAGGCGGCGAAGAAGTCGTAAGGCGCCTGCCCAAGCACCGCGAGGGCGCCTGCGAGAAACGCCACGAGCGCACGCCGCCAACCCCAAAGCAGAATTATCCGGCCGGTGAGGCGCTCCATGCATACTTCCGAGTCGCGAATCAGGACACAAGATTTAACAGGCTGCGCTCCGCGCTCCAAACGGCGCATGGGCTAGCTGAGATGCACAGCTCCGGCCCTGCCTACCGGTGCCAACCCTCGATTTGAACGCCCCCCAGCCGCTCGGCCTCCTCGCGCTGAACCGAACGGATGGTCTGCGTGAAGGTCCAGACATGGCCCTCGGGGTCGCGTGCACGATACTGGCGCTCACCCTAGAACTGATCCGCCGGCTCCTGGATTATATCAGCGTCGAGCGCCCGCGCCTGCTCGCAATGCGCATCCAGGCCACCCTTCAGCCTGACATAGATCGACTGCGTGTTCTTGCCCGAGAGCGAAGCCGGGCTGGCGACGTAATCGCTCCATTCGGAATCGACGATGATGTAGCTGTCGCCGAACCGCATCTCTGCATGGATGAGCTTTCCCTCGGCATCGCTGACCACCATGCTGCGCTCGAAGCCGAAAGCCGCCTCGAGCCAGTCCAGCGCGGCATGCGGATCCTTGTAGAAAACACCAGAGCCCAGACTTGGATGCTTGAACGGGTCGTCGATAGTCATCGTGCGAGCGAAACGCTCACGCCTGTTCGGTGCGCGCCGTGGCACGCCGGCGACGCTCACCCTTCTGGCTCTGCACGATGCGCACGCGCTTGACGCGGCGCGGATCAGCGTCGAGGACGTGAAATTCGAAACCGGGTATGGCCTGCACCACCTCGCCGCGGGCCGGAACACGGCCAAGCGTGTTGAAAATCATGCCGCCGATGGTGTCGACATATTCGCCATGTTCACCGGCGGCGAAATCCCCGCCGATCATCTTGGCGACGTCGTCGATCTCGGCCTTGCCATCGACGATGAACACGCCGTCGCCGCTCTGGGTGATCATTGGCTCGTCGTCGTCATGCTCGTCCTCGATGTCGCCGACCACCATCTCGACGATGTCTTCCAGCGAGGCAAGGCCGTCGGTGCCGCCATATTCATCGATGACCAGCGCCATTTGCGTGCGCGTCGTCTGCATGCGAGCCATCAGGTCGGAGGCGAGCATCGACGGCGGCACGAACAGCACCGGGCGGATCAGATTGAGGTCGCCAATGGTGCGTGCGAGATCGACCTGGGCGAGATCGAGAACCGTGGCGACGGGTGCTTTCCTGGTCGAGCGGCCCTTCTTGACGCGCGCGATCTTGGTGATGTGGGCCAGCACATCACGGATATGGACCATGCCGCGCGGATCATCGAGGGTCTCTGAATAGACCGGCATGCGGGAATGGCCGGATTGCTCGAAGGTGCCCAGCAGATCGCCGAGCGTCGTCGTGATTTCGACCCCTTGAATGTCGGCGCGCGGTACCATGACGTCCTCGACGCGCACTTCGCGCAGCCGCAGGATGTTGTTGAGCATGGCGCGTTCGCCGGGCGAGAAGGCGCCGGCATCGCTCGTTGTCTCGGCAAGCGCGCCGGCGATTTCCTCCCGCAGGCTGGTTCCGTTGCGTTGCCTGAACAGGCCAAGAACGCGGTCGAACAGGGAGGGACCGGCAGGCGATGTCTCGCTGGCAGCGCTGCCGATGCTGGCAGCACCAGAGGTGCCGGCAGCAGCAGAGGTACTGCTAGCACCAGAGGCAACGGTACTCGGACTTGATCCCTCTTCCGACGTATCGGAAGCCTTGGTTGCACTGCCGGCGTCGGGGCGGGCGGCAGTCTCTGGTTTGTCGTTCATCGTCGTCCGGTCAATTGGTCAGATGTAGTTACGCGTAGGGGTCGGGAATGGCAAGCCTTGCAAGCGCCGCGCGTTCGACGGCTTCCATCGCCTCGGCCTCGGCCTCGGTCTCGTGATCGTAGCCCAGCAGATGCAGCAGGCCGTGGATGACGAGATGGGTGATATGGTTCTCGACAGGCTTGTCTTCCAGTACCGCTTCATGGGCGACCGTTTCGGCGGCCAGCACGATGTCGCCCAGCATCGGCGGCAACGGACCGCCCTGCGCAAACGGAAAAGCCGGGAAAGACAAGACGTTGGTCGGTTTGTCCTTGCCGCGCCAGCCGGCGTTGAGAACCTGGATATGGGCGTCGTCGGAAAAAACGAGACTGAGTTCGGAACGGCCCGCCACGCCGGTTTCGGCAAAAGCCGCCTTAACGGCCCGATCGACCAGCCGCGTCAGGC
>NZ_RZPB01000179.1:0-9151 GCF_003998535.1 Mesorhizobium sp. M7A.F.Ca.AU.002.02.1.1
GGCACATTGTCGATGTAGACGGCATTGCCGGCCTGCTGCAATTGCGTGACGGCGTCGCCTCGACCATGCAGAGCCAGCTCGACGAGACCGCGCGTGGCCTGATCACAGCCTTTGCCGAGACCGCACCCTCGATGGCCAACGCCGCCGGCCTGTTCACCTGGTCTGGTGCGCCGGCCGTGCCGGCCGCCGGCACGCTGGTCAACGGCCTTGCCGCGTCCATCAGCGTCAATGCAGCGATGGACCCGAGCACCGGCGGCAACCCGATGCTGCTGCGCGACGGCGGAGCCAACGGTGCGGCCTACGTCGCCAACACGGGCGGTGGCGCATCCTATTCCACCCTTCTGGTTGCCTATGGCGACCGGCTCGACCAGCCGATGACTTTCGACCCCGCCGCCGGGGTTTCGGCAACGTCCAGCGTGTCCGACTACGCCGCCAGTTCGATCGGCTGGTTCGAGGGCGTGCGCCAGCAGGCTTCGACCGCCTCCGACGCCAAGGAAGCACTGGCGTCGCGCAGCGCCGAGGCGCTGTCCAACGCGACCGGGGTCAATGTCGACCAGGAAATGTCGCTGCTGCTCGACCTCGAACACACCTACCAGGCATCGGCCCGGATGATGAAAACCGTCGACGACATGATGACGGCCTTGCTCAACGCGGTGGGATAATTCCATGACTTCAGTCTCCTCGGCCGCAATCTCCAATGCCATGCGCTCCCAGCAGATGCGCATGCAGGCCGAACTCGTCAAAGCCACGAAAGAATCCTCGACGGGCAGGGTCGCCGACGTCGGCCTGGCTCTCGGCGGGCGCACCACCCAGGCCGTCACTTTCCAGCGCGATCTTGACCGGCTCAACGTCATCATCGATTCCAACGGCCTGGTCGGCGCCCGGCTCTCCTCGACGCAGACCTCGCTTGGTCAACTCTCGACCGCCGCTCAGACGTTCCTGTCCGCCCTGACCACCGCCTCCTCAAGCGACTCGTCCAACAGCCTCACCCAATCCTCCGGCAAGGCGACCATCCAGCAGCTGACCTCGATCCTCAACACCAGCGTCAATGGCGAATACCTGTTCGCCGGCACCAACACCGACGTCAAGCCAATCAACGACTTCACAGCTGCCGGCTCCCCCGCCAAGGCGGCATTCGACGCCGCTTTCGTCGCCAATTTCGGCTTCACCCAGGATGATCCGCTCGCGGCCGACATCACGGCTGCCCAGATGGACGATTTCATCACCAATGATGTCGCCCCGCAGTTCACGGGCGCTGGTTGGCAGGGCAACTGGTCGAACGCCACCGACCAGCAGATCGTCAGCCGCATCGCACTCAACGAAACCACACCGACGTCGACCAGCGCCAACAGCGCCGGCATCCAGAAGCTCGCAATGGCGGCAGCCATGGTCAGCAGCCTGATGTCCAGCAACATCAGCCAGGCGGCGAAGAATACGGTTGTCAGCCGCTCCACCACATTGGTTGGCGAAGCGCTGAGCGGCATTGGCCAGCTTCAATCCGAGACCGGCATCGTCCAGAAGCGGGTTTCCGATGCCAACGATCGGATGAAAACGCAGGTCGACCTTTTCGAACGGCACATTCTCGACCTGGAAGCTGTCGATCCGGCCGAAGCCGCGACACGGGTCGCGGACCTGACACAGCACATCGAAACGTCTTTCGCGTTGACCGCACGCCTGCAGCAGCTCAGCCTGTTGAATTACCTGACCTGACAACGCTTAACGGAACGGTAGAGCCCCAACGATGTACCAATTCTCTTACGCCGACATCCAGAGCAACTCCGTTGCCGACGCGAAGGACCGCGAGCGCGAGCTTCTGACCCGCTCGATCGACATGCTGGCGGCAGCAGCAGTGGCCGGCCACGGTTCGATGGAGGCGATAGAGGCGCTTCACTTCACCAACCGCGTCTGGACCGCCTTCGTCGAGGATCTTGGCTCCAGCGACAACGCTCTGCCAAAGGAACTGCGCGCCAACCTCATTTCCATCGGCCTGTGGCTGCTGCGCGAGGCGGAGGACATCCGTCAGGGCCGCACCAACAATTTCGAAGGGCTGATCGAGGTGTCCCAGATCATCAGGGACGGCATTCAATGACCAACACGCTGAAGATATCGCTGAAGCCGAACGAAAAGATCTACATCAACGGCGCCGTCATCCGGGTCGACCGCAAGGTCACCGTCGAATTGATGAACGACGTCCAGTTCCTGCTCGAAAACCACGTGATCCAGGCCGAAGATGCCTCGACACCGCTCAAGCAGCTTTATTTCATCCTGCAGGTCATGCTGATGAACCCGGCCGGCGCCGCCGCCGCACGCGAGATGTTCCGTCGTTCGCTGCCGCTGCTTCTGGCAAGCTTCGAGGACGGCCAGATCTGCAGCGCGCTGAAACAGATCGACCGCATGGTCGGCGAGGACCATATCTACGAAGCGCTGAAGGCGATCCGCGCACTTTATCCGCTCGAACGCCGCGCGCTGGGTGGGAATGACGATGTTTCGGGTGCCGAGCGCCCGTTGGCTGTGGGAGCACGATACTGATGAACGTGGACATGACGACGACGATTCCGACCGGCGCCAATCAGGCCACCGCGTCCACCTCGAAGACAGCAGTCGACTACCAGTCCTTCCTGAAGCTTCTGATCGCCGAGATGAAGAACCAGGATCCGACCAAGCCGATGGATTCGACGCAGTATGTCGCCCAGCTCGCCACCTTCTCGCAGGTCGAGCAATCGGTGCAGACCAACACCAAGCTCAATCAGATCATGCAGTCCTCGGCGCTGTCGCAGGCCGACGCACTGATCGGGCGCTCGATAACCTCCGCCGACGGCCTGACGACGGGCACCGTGGCTTCGGTGCGCCTCGCCAGCAACGGTCTCATCGCCGTGCTGCAGAACGGCACCGAAGTCGCGGTCGGTCCGGGAGTTTCGGTCAAGGCGGCAAGCTGACGCTTTCGACAGAGAGCCAGTCCCATGAATGAGGCCGACGCTCTCGACATCGTCCAGTACGCGGTATGGACGGTGCTCGTCGCGTCCGCTCCGGTGGTGCTGGTCGCCATGGTGGTCGGCATCGGCATCGCCCTCATCCAGGCGCTGACCCAGGTGCAGGAAATCACCTTGACCTTCGTGCCGAAGATCGTCGCCATCATGCTGGTGGTGGCGCTGACCGGCCCCTTCATCGGCAGCCAGATATCGGCCTTCACCAACGTCATCTTCGAGCGCATCCAGAACGGGTTCTAACCTGTTTTGGGAAGGCGTGCCGCGGCATGCCGTTCGTAATTGTCCGAAGACAGACGCCGCCGATCCCCTTGGCGCCTCCGCACGCACGGCAGACAAGGCCTGGACCGCCTCTATCCCATTGTTGGACCATGAGCTTTTTTGCCCTTTGCGGCGCCATGCCCTACTTTCGGCAAACGGTCTGCGCAAACGGATTGTCTGACGGGCAGGCACGACATGGCAGGAATCCCAAATGATTGACGAAAAGCCGGACAGCGAGAGCGTCTCGGCGCTGGCGCCCTTCCGGCACGGCATTTTCCGCGCCGTGTGGGGCGCAAGTCTCGTCTCGAATTTCGGTGGCCTGATCCAGGGTGTCGGCGCCGCCTGGATGATGACCACGATCGCCACCTCGCCCTATCAGGTGGCCCTTGTCCAGGCTTCGACCACCTTGCCGATCATGCTGTTTGCGTTGGTCGCCGGCGCCATCGCCGACAGTTTCGACCGGCGCAAGGTGATGCTGGTCGCCCAGACCTTCATGCTGGTGGTGTCGGTGCTTCTGACCCTGTTCACCTATTCGGGCCTGATCACGCCATGGACGCTGCTTGCCTTCACCTTCCTGATCGACAGCGGCACCGCGCTCAACAGCCCATCATGGCAAGCCTCCGTCGGCGATATCGTTCCCCGCAACAAGGTGCCGGCGGCCGTCGCCCTCAATTCGATGGGCTTTAACCTGACGCGCAGCGTCGGTCCGGCGATCGGCGGCATCATCGTCGCCGCCGCCGGTGCGGCAGCCGCCTTCGCGGCGAACGCGGTGAGCTATATCGGCCTGATCGTCGTGCTGGCGCGCTGGAAGCCGAACGTGCCGGTATCGACCTTGCCGCGCGAGTCGCTGGGGGCCGCCATGGGCGCCGGCCTGCGCTATGTCGCCATGTCGCCCAATATCGGCAAGGTGCTGGTCAGGGGTGCTGCGTTCGGCTTCAGTGCAGGCGCTGTGCTTGCGTTGCTGCCTCTGGTGGCGCGCGACGTCGTCAAGGGCGATGCGCTTACCTATGGCATCATGCTCGGCGCCTTCGGCATCGGCGCGGTCGGCGGCGCCTTGATCAGCGTCAGGCTGCGGCAGTTGCTCTCCAGCGAGACGATGGTGCGCTGTGCGTTCGCCGGCTTCGCCGTCTGCGCCTTCAATGCCGCCGTCAGCCAGCATGCCTGGCAGACATCGCTCGGCCTGCTTGTCGGCGGTGCCTGCTGGGTGATCGCGCTTTCGCATTTCAACGTCACGGTGCAGATGGCGACGCCGCGCTGGGTGGTCGGCCGGGTGCTGTCGGTCTACCAGACCGCGACCTTCGGCGGCATCGCGCTCGGCAGCTGGATCTGGGGCGTCGTCGCCGACGCGCATGGCGCCGAAACCGCGCTGATCGCCGCCAGCATCGCCATGCTGGCCGGCGGCGCCATCGGTCTTTTGCTCCCGCTGCCGCAACAGCAGGTGCTCAACCTCGACCCGCTCAATCGCTTCAAGGAACCGCATTTGGCGCTTGACCTGAAGCCGCGCAGTGGTCCCATCGCCATCATGATCGAATATGTGATCCGCCACGAGGACGAACCGGAGTTCCTCGCCATCATGGCCGAACGCGGCCGCATCCGCCGCCGTGACGGCGCCCGCAACTGGACGCTGGCGCGCGATCTCGAGAATCCCACCGTATGGATCGAGCATTATCACACGCCGACCTGGATCGAGTATATCAGGCACAATGGACGCATCACCCATGCCGACGCCGTCATCGGCGAACGCGTGCGGGCCCTGCACAGCGGCGACGAACCGCCCCGCGTACGACGCATGATCGAGCGCCCGACCACCGCCGGCACGGCGCTTGTGATGGCCAAGGGGCCGATCGAGCATTAAGCCCGTAACCCCTCTTGCCCTCTACCCCTCGCCCGACAGGTCCCGGCGCGCCTTGTCGAGTTCCTCGGCATAGCGCCGCATCAAATGGCCTTCGGTCAACAGGCCCAGCACGATGTGGTCGGTGAAATCCTCGACCACGGCGAGTTCTTCGGCGCCCGCCCGCTGGAATGTTTCCGCGGCGGCCTGCACGTTCATGCTCGGCACCAGCACCGCGTCCTTGTATTTGGCGAGATCGCGCACCGGCACCTCGCCATCGGACGGATCGCTGTGCAGTTCGGCCACGATCAGCACGCCGACATAGTGGTCGCCCGCATCGACGGCGATGACGCGCTGGGCAGAGCCGAGCGGCACCTCCTTGCGGAAGGCTGCCAGCGTCGTCGAGGCATAGATGGTCTTGATGTCCTTGCGCATCATCGAGCCGACTGTGAGGCTGCGCATCCAGCCGACATCGTGGGCGCTGCGGATGGTCTCGCCGCGCAGATGGAAGCGCCATGTCGAGAACGAGTAGCCGAAGGTTTCGCGCACCAGGATGGCCGACATGATCGAGGCGGCCAGCACGACGCCGGTCAACGTCAGGTCGCGGGTCGATTCCAGCGCCAGGAAGGTCATCGTCAGCGGACCGCCGACGACACCGACGGCGAGCGACGTCATGCCGACGACGGCGGCGACGGCAGGGTCGATGCCGGTTGCCGGAGAAATAACAAGCATCACATCCGCGAACGCCTTGCCGAGCAGCGCGCCGAGGAACAGCGAGGCAAAGAACAGCCCGCCGCGAAAACCCGATCCCAGCGAGACCGCCGACGCCGCCAGCTTGAGCACGAAGACGCTGGCCACCACGGCCAGCCCGTAATTCATCGAGAATTCGCGATGCAGCGCGCCATGGCCGCTGGACAGCACCTGCGGCGTGATCAGCCCCAACAAGCCAACGATGACGCCGCCAATGACGGGGCGCAGCGACGCATCGATCGACAGCCTGGCGAAACCGCGCTCGATCAGCGTCACCAGATGCATGATGGCGATCGAGGCGGCACCGCCGAGCAGCCCGAGCAGCAGGAACGGCACATACTGGCTGGCGGTGAGCGCCGGCAGACCCGAAAGCTCGAGCGGGAAAGGCACCCCGCCGAACATTTCAGCGGTCAGCGAGGCTGAGATCGCGGCGGTCATGACAGGCGCGACATTGGCGACCGAGTAGATGCCGATGACCAATTCGAAGCCGTAGAAGGCGCCGGTCAGCGGTGCATCGAAGGCAGCGGCGATGGCGCCGGCCGCACCACAGCCGACCAGGATACGGACATCGTTGCGGCGCAGCCTGAAGATGCCCGCCAGCCGCGATGCCAGCCCGGAGCCAACCTGCGTGTAGCCGGCTTCCAGCCCGACCGAGGCGCCAAAACCGCTGGAGATCATCGTCTGGCCGGCGATGATGAAGGTGTCGGTCAGCGACATGCGCCCGCCATAGAGCGCATTGGCTTCGATCGGGTCGATCGGTGTGCGGAATTTCCGTATCCGGAGCCAGACCACCGTCAGCCCCAGCAGTATGCCGCCGATCGCCGGTATCAGCGCCTGCATCGGATTGGCGAGCGAGAACATGCCGGAAAGCCGGCCGCCAGGCTGAACGCCGAACAGCAGCCCGTGCAGGTCCTGCACGATCTGGCTCATCGCCGTGACCAATATGCCAGCCATGACGCCTACGACACCGGCGAGGATGACCACCACGATGCCGCGTGCCTCGAGCAGGGGCAACGACCTGATCAGCACCGCGCGCAGCCGGCGGGCGTAAACTTCGCTGTGGTTTCTGGAAAGCACCGGGGCGGCTCGCCGATATCGAAAGGCAGTGGAAAGCCAGCCTGATACGCCCGGCGGCACGGCATGGCAACCACAATGCCGACAGACACCACATTGGCGACAAGTGGACGCGATATCGATCGGGCCGATGGACCGTTCAGGTCGGCATGGGCTCGCCGGCTTCATAGAGTACGAGGTTGCGCTCGCCTATGCCGAGCGCCGGCCAGCTCGCACGCCAGTCCGCAATGTGCGGCGAGGCGAAGTGCGCGTCGAGCGCTGCCCTGTCGCTCCAGACTTCCGTGACCCGGATGAGCCCGGCATCAAAAACATCCTGCGCATAGGAATATTGGATGCAGCCGACCTCGGCGCGGCTGCCTGAAACCATGCGTTCCATTGCGGGCTTGGCTTCCTCAAATTTGTTTGGCGGCAAGCGGATGGTGCCGATGATCAGAAGCATGGGTTTCCCTTTCCTGGCGAGGCTAGCCGACACGGCGACCTGCGCATGATCGTTCGAACTAGCCAGTCTCCCACCCTCGCGCAAGCTTGGCGGACTACCCTCACAGGGCTGTCGCGCGCTCGGCAGTCTATGGGGTTTGAGGACGATATGGCGATCAGCGAAAGCATTCAGCCCGGCGCGGCCGCCAAGAACGGCCGCGACGTCTTCTTCGCCATCGGCATCGTCATCATACTTGCCGTGCTGTTCCTGCCGATCCCGGCTTTTCTCATCGATGTCGGCCTCGCCTTTTCGATCGCGCTTTCGGTGCTGATCCTGATGGTGGCGCTGTGGATCCAGCGGCCGCTCGATTTTTCGTCTTTTCCAACCGTGCTGCTCATCGCCACCATGCTGCGGCTGTCGCTCAACATCGCCACCACGCGCATGATCCTGTCGCATGGCAATGAAGGGACGCATGCCGCCGGCTACGTCATCGCCGGCTTCTCCAAGTTGGTGATGGCCAGCGACTTCGTCATCGGCCTCATCGTCTTCATGATCCTGATCGTGGTGAACTTCATCGTCATCACCAAGGGCGCCACGCGTATCGCCGAAGTCGGCGCGCGCTTCACCCTCGATGCCATCCCCGGCAAGCAGATGTCGATCGACGCCGACCTCTCGGCCGGCATGATCGACGACAAGACCGCGCAGCTGCGCCGCCGTGAACTGGAAGAAGAATCTTCTTTCTTCGGCTCGATGGACGGCGCCTCGAAGTTCGTCCGCGGCGACGCCATCGCCGGCCTCATCATCACCGCCATCAACATCGTCGGCGGCATTGCCATCGGCTACATCAGGCACGGCATGGGCATGGGCGAAGCCGCCGACGTGTTCATCAAGCTGTCGGTCGGCGACGGCCTCGTCACCCAGATCCCGGCACTGATCGTGTCGCTCGCCGCCGGCCTGCTCGTCTCCAAGGGCGGCACCCGCGGCTCGACCAACCAGGCGGTGTTCGGCCAGCTCGGCGCCCACCCGCGCGCCCTCTATGTCGCGGCATCGCTGCTGGTGCTGCTCGGCTTGATGCCCGGCCTGCCGCTGTTCCCGTTCTTTGCGCTCGCAGCCGGCATGGCCGGTCTCGGCTACGTCATCCCGATGCGCGCCAACCGTGTCCTCGCCGAAGCCGAGGCGATCAAGGACCAGGAAAAGGCGACCAAGGTCGAGGAGGAGAAGAACTCGGTCAAGGCCTCGCTCGCCACCGCCGAGATCGAGCTTTTGATCGGCAAGCAGCTGTCGACAAGGCTGCTGACGTCGCATCAGGAACTGGTTTTCCGCATGGGCAAGATGCGCAAGAAATTCGCCACCCAGTACGGCTTCGTCGTGCCGGAAGTGCGTGTCGCCGACGATTTCGCCATCCCGCCGAAGAGCTACCAGATCAAGGTGCACGGCACCGTGGTGGCCGAATACCAGATGCGCGTCGGCGAGATCATGGTGCTGCTCGGCAATCGCGACATACCCGAGATACCGGGCGAGGAAATCCGCGAGCCGGCCTTCGGCATGCGCGCCTATTCGGTGGTCGAAGCCTTCGCCGAGGATCTGAAGCGCGAGAACTACACCTTCGCCGACAACATGTCGGTGCTGCTCACCCATCTCTCCGAGGTCATCCGCAACAACCTGCCGCAGCTTCTGTCCTACAAGGACATGAAGGCGCTGCTCGAACGCCAGGACCAGGAATACCGCAAGCTCGCCGACGAGATCTGCACCACGCACATCTCCTATCCCGGCCTGCAGGCGGTGCTGAAGCTGCTGCTCGCCGAGCGCGTCTCGATCCGCAATCTGCACCTG
>NZ_RZPB01000017.1:0-23358 GCF_003998535.1 Mesorhizobium sp. M7A.F.Ca.AU.002.02.1.1
GCTATATCTCGCCGGTCAAGACGCTGATCACCTGGTTTCCGGACCGGCCGGGCATGGCAACCGGCATGGCGATCATGGGCTTCGGCGGCGGCGCCTTCATCGCCTCGCCGCTGTCGGTTTATCTGATGAAGCTGTTTTCGACGCCTGAGCACATCGGCGTCGCCGAAACCTTCCTGGTGCTGGGCATCGTCTATTTCGTCTTCATGCTGATCGGCGCCGTTATCGTCAGGGTGCCGCCGGAGGGCTGGAGGCCTGCCGGATGGACGCCGCCGGCGGCACAGAATGCGATGGTGACGACGTCCAATGTCCATCTCGACGATGCGTTGAAGACGCCGCAGTTCTGGCTGCTGTGGGGCGTGCTGTGCCTTAATGTGACGGCAGGGATCGGCGTGCTCGGCCAGGCCTCGGCGATGAGCCAGGAGATGTTTCCGGGACGCATCACGCCTGCCGCTGCCGCCGGCTTCGTCGGCCTGCTGTCGATCTTCAACATGCTCGGCCGCTTCTTCTGGGCCTCGACCAGCGATTATATCGGCCGCAAGACAACTTATGCCATCTTCTTCGCGCTGGGTGTCGTCCTCTATGCGGCGGTGCCGTGGACCGGCCAGACCGGCAGCGTTTTCCTGTTCGTGCTGTTCTACGGGATCATCCTCAGCATGTATGGCGGCGGCTTCGCCACCATTCCCGCTTACCTGCGCGACGTCTTCGGCGTGCGTTACGTCGGCGCCATCCACGGCCGATTGCTGACCGCGTGGTCGGTGGCGGGCGTGCTTGGCCCGGTGCTGGTGAATTATATCCGGCAGTACCAGATCGACAGCGGCGTTGCGAAGGCCGACGCCTACACGGTCACCATGTACATCATGGCCGGCCTGCTGGTTGTCGGCCTCCTGCTCAACCTGATGATGCGGCCCGTCAATGCGCGCTTCCACATGAAGACCGAACCAGCGGTGGCTTAGAGTCAGTTCCATCCCGATAGAATCGGGATGGGCTCTATCTTATTGTTTGAGCATGATCTTTTCCGAAAACCGGAGTCCACTTTTCGGGATCAGCTCTGAGGAGACCGACCATGGCGCAAGACAACGAGAATTCGATCAAACTCACGCTGGCCTGGCTGCTGGTCGGCATCCCGTTGGTCTGGGGGTTCTGGATGACGCTGGTGAGTGCGACAGCCCTGTTCCAGTAGTCCTCATCTTCGTGCGCGGATCTGCCTGGTCTGTCAGGCGCTGATCTGCCTGACGTAATAGCGCACCGCTTTCTTGCCGCCATGGATAACGGCGTCGCCGGCCTCGACGAAGCCGAGCGCAGCGTGAAAGGCATCCGAGGCGGGGTTCGGCGGGGCGGTGTTGACTTCGCAGGTGACCAGCGTGTGGCCGGCGCGCTCAACATGGCCGAACAGGTCCTGATAGAGCCGGCGGGCGTGGCCGCGGCCGCGTGCGTGCGCCGCCACGACGACCCGGTCGACATAGACGAAGCGCTCATAGCGCTCGCGGAACCACAGGAAATTCGGGCTGTCGTAGCGGGCATCCTGGTCGAAGGTCATGATGAAGGCTTCGAGATCGCCGATGCGCCTGGTGTAAAATGCTTCGCCAAGCAGGAAGGACAGCCGCTCAGCCTCCAGCCACGACAGTTCGGCGGCATGCTCGTTGTTGAGCGCCAGGATCGCCGCTTCGTCTTGGGCCGATACACGGGCTATCGGGGCAGGGCTCGAGGTCATGCCTTGGCTGCCGCGATCGTTGCCGCCACCAGCGCTGTGTCGGTCAGCGTGTTGCGGTACTCGCGATCGAGATCGGAACCACCCATGCCGACATGGGGATTGCGGTAGTCCATGGCACTCGGCACATCCTTGAGGGCGGCAAAATGCATTTCGGACAGGCCGGTTCTGCTGCGCACTTCGGCAATGTTGTGCAAATCCAGTCCGCCGCAGCCGAGGATGACGATGCGGTCGCCGGCCTGCCGCACCAGATCCGCCAACAGCGGCAAGCCTTCGATGGCAGTGTCACGCTGGCCGCTGGTCAGCACGCGGCCGACCTTGCTGCGGATCAGCGATTCGAGCGCCTCGGCCGGCTCGCGCGTCATGTCGAAGGCGCGATGGCAGGTGACGTTCAAGGGGCCGGCGGCCTGCGTCAGTTCGCTCATGCGCGCCTCGTCCATGGTGCCATCGGCGTTCAGGCAGCCAAACACCACGCCGGGCACGCCGAGTTCGCGCAGTGCCGAGACATCTGCCAGCATCGAGGCATATTCCGTCGCACTGTAGAGAAAATCGCCGCCGCGCGGCCGCACCATGACGTGAAACGGCACGTTTGCCTGCTCGATGGCGGCGCGGATCGTGCCGAGGCTTGGCGTGATGCCGCCTTCGACGAGGCTGGCGCACAGTTCGATCCGGTCGGCGCCGGCGGCTTGCGCCGCGAGAAGGCCGTCAATGCCTTCGACACAGATTTCGATCAGCGGCAGGCGGAGAGCTTTGGTCAAGGGGCGATCCATTCCATGATTTCCCGGCCAGCCCTACCACCGCGCCGGTTGCTGCGAAAGCGCGAACAGACTTTCGCGCCGGGCACGGACTTCGCGGTTATTGGCGCAATTCCGTGTTCTTGGCGCCTTGCTCGACCTGATCGATCACCAGAAGCTTCACCTCGATATCACCGATATTGGTGGCCTGATGCCACTGGCCGATCATTTCGATGATGAAATCGCCGGCCTTGTAGGTGTTGCTGTCGCCGGTCTCGACATTGGTGACCTTCAGCGTGCCGGCCTGGACATAGGCATAGCGCGGGAAAGGGTGCCTGTGGACCGGCAAGGTCGCGCCCGGCGCGATGTCGTAGGTCGAGACCAGCACCTGCACGTTCTTCTGCGGCAGCGTGATCGGTTGGCCGGACGCGGTCGTCGTGCGCGACGCAAGAGGGGTCACGACGACAGGCGTGCCGCTGCTGTCCAGCGCGTGGGCCGGGTTCGCGGAAAAGGCTGCCGCGAGCAGCAGTCCTGACATCAAAATTTTTCGCATGATTCGCATCCACCCCTGGCGTCAACATCGCGCAGTGGCCACCAGCACGCAAGGCAGCGCCTTGGGCACCTGCCTGCCGGCCAAAAATATTTTTGTCGCCCTCTTGAAGGAAAAAAACACGATTACCAGATCGTTTTCCGTCGAGGCTTCGGCTCGACATACTGGCGTCGCAGCGACGCTGCGACAGCCTCGTAATCCATGTTGCTTCACGGAGGATATGGCTATGAGAAGCTCTGATTATACCCCTCTTTACCGCACAACGGTCGGCTTCGACCGTCTCTTCGATATGCTCGAAAAAAGCGTACGCTCCGACTGGCCTCCCTACAATATCGAGAAGACCGGCGAGAACGACTATCGCATTACGATGGCTATCGCCGGCTTCGCTCTCGATGAGGTCGAACTCATGCAGAACGGCCCCGAATTGTCTGTCGTCGGCCAAAGGAAACCCGACCAGGAAAATCGGGAGGTCCTTCATCGCGGCTTGGCGACGGGCAACTTCAAGCAGGTGTTCAAACTTGCCGACCACGTAAAGGTCAAGGCGGCCAACCTCGAGAATGGCTTGCTGTCAGTGGACCTGGTCCGCGAAGTGCCCGAGGAACTCAAGCCTCGGCGCATTGAGATAGGGTCCGAAGCCAAAGCGGTTTCGCTCGAGCAACCCGGCAAGAAGCAGTTGATCGACTCGGATGCGGAGCCTCAACGCGAGGTCGCCTGATTCCCTGGACCTAAATCTACGGTCCGCCTCCCGGTTCGGCCGGGAGGCACAGATCGCGGAGAATGGAGATGAGAACCGGAACTTACAGTTTTCACCAACCTGAACCGAAAAATCTTGCCGCGGAATCCGCCGGATTGCGGACGCCAGATGATGTGCTGAACGAGGAGACGATGACGATCGGTGCAAAGCGGGCTTTGCTCGCTTTCTGGGCTTCCGACGTTCATGCGGTTCCTGACAATCCCGCGTTGCGGCAATTGGACAACGGCGCCATCGTGGAAGTCAGCGACATACTTCGCGCACTCCGCCTTCTGGACGAAACCGGGCGGGAACCGCGTGTTTCAAAGGAGTCGGGAACCGTCAGCCTGTCTTTCGACCGGCGCCGCAAGAAGAGCCGGCTCGGTTGGATGCGGCGCCCCTGGCGAGATGACGATGATGATCCGCCGCCAATCCCGGCCTTTGCAACGGTGCCGCCCGGGCGTGGAGGCGGCGGCATGTTGGCCGAGCCGGAGCATGCAATCGCATGATGACCCGAACCAACAACAACCCACGTGCGGAATGGAGGATCACATGAGTTACAGGACGTTCGACCGACCGGTTCTTGTCAAGAATGGCGAGTTCATTCAAGAAATAGGGTGCCTCGACGATGCGTTCGACTTCTTTGACGAGTGGCCAAGGGAGCGGCGGGGTCCGATTTTCGAAACGGCCTTTCGAGCTTGCCAGCGTGCTCACGACGGCCAGGTTCCGCTGACAGTGGCGCGCGATGCCGTCGCCGGCTTCGCAAGATCCGTCAAAATCTTGCAGGACCCGCTTGCCCAATTCCCTTGGATGGACGGCACAAGGTCAGGTCGTGGTGGGGTAATCGCTTAGCCTTGATAAGGGGCGGCGCCATCAGGATGGTCCGGCTGCATGGTCGTCGTTTCCGCATCGCTACAAGGTGAGCTGCCCTGCCAGCTCACCTTTGGCGGGCGGTTGTTGTTCGCGCCGTTAGTACGGTTTTTTGGCGGGCGCGTCCGCGTCGCCATCAGCGGCATGCGACACTATCGCAGATTATGCCACGGCCCTCAGCGGAGGCTCCGCCATTGTCCCTAGGCCGTCGCATTCCGTGCAGGCCCCGTCTTTCCGGGGCAGCCACCCCGATGGGTTCCCTGCGGGCAGCAGTGCCCGTTTGACGCATACCATTTGGAGCAGTCGAAAACCCTGCCGCTGCCATGACAGCGCGGGCATTCCATATTCGATGAAATCATACCAATTCTTGCCCAACCCAAACGCACTCGCCCCATGCCGCAAGTAACAGGAATCATTGCGCTTTCAAGCACATTGCCCTGACTTAAATTGGGGGGATCGACGGATGGCCGGCATCGATGGCGAACTATCATTGCGCCGTAATTGAGTTGCTCGTGAAAATCTTGCTCGTCACAAGCCGGGTTGGGCATTGGTCGGCACCAGCAGGCTGCGCCGCCTTGTCCGGTTCCTTGTCGGCAGTGACAGCGACTGCGTCGCCGGGCTGCGCGTTGGCGGCCTGTGTGGCCGTGGACGCGAAGAGGACCGTCTGAGTGATGAGAGCCGAAACCGCGGCAACCTGAACCAGCACGGCGGCAAGGGCGATCTTCTTGAGCATGCGAGAAAACGCTCTTTGGCGCTCCCGGTTCCCCCATTCAGGTTTTCGGCTTGCTGCGGGAACAAGGGACCGGCAGTGCGGTTAACTCGATTATGCCGAGCAAGATCAAAGAACCACCATCGAAGCCCGAACCGGAGAAGCTACCTGTCCGACGTCGGGACAAAGAAGCCCCGCCAGAGCTTGAACATGTCGACCCGCCACCACGAGATGTGCGAGAGGCACCGGCACCCAACCCGAACGGTGACAAGAGATGAAATCCTGATGAGATCGCCGTGAAGAGATCGCCGTGATCGAAGCGCGCTGCATAGCGGCGCCAGGTCAAGTTGAGGATCAACCTGCGGCTGCCTGCGGTTTTCCAGACATGCCATAGATCAGCCCCTATGGGCGACCTGACCGTCTCAACGCTTTGAAGAATTTGGCTCCCCGGGCCGGACAAGTTCGTTAAATCGAACCGGGAAAAAATAAGCCAGAAAACCCTTTAACTGCAATCGCTTATGCGACTTCTTCCCCAAAGCGTCGACCGCCTTGGTGTATCTCAAGGGGTAGCAGCGGTGTATCTCTCAGTCAAGCGGAATGACGTTCCTTGGTGATTACTGAGATTGCAAATCAACGTCGCTCCTGCAGGGCCACTACGCCGTCAGCTACCCGGAAGTACGTTGTCAGCAGGGGAGAGATGGTCCGGAAGGCGTTCGCTTGTCCAGCAAGGCCCTCGACCACACTCGACATCTGCCGTGTCACGTTGGCGAAACTCCTGTAGACATCCTTCAGGCTCTTTGATTCGGGGATCACTGCAGAGAGGCCACCTGGTCCCCTGAGTTCAGTCAGGTATGCAAATTGCTGCTGCGAGAGTTCCTCATTAGGGAGAAAGGGAAGCACAGCTTCCATTTTGTTGGCTGCGTCTGCAAATAGCTGGGCGGCTTGTTGGAACTGCTCTCTACCAGCCCCAAGACCGGCGGCCCCCTCTCTCTCTCGAAGCCCTTCGATGACCTTCGCAACGCCGTCGAGTGCAGTGGCACTTGCTTCCCGGGACCGTTGTGTCGCTTCGGCGCTGCCGACGAGGACGTTGCCGAACTCTCCGGCGTGCACCCCTGCACAGAGTGCCAGATAGATTAGCACCAGAGCTATGAGCCTATTTTTTGCCACACCATGTCCTTCTCATTTCCTCATAGTCGTCTGTTATTCTCTTCTCCTTAAGAAGCTCGTCCCATGCGGTAGCCACCGGAGCCTTGTCGAGCAAATCGCAAAAATCCTTGCCGAAAGCAGCGCCTATCTTCTGGTTGATTCCGCCAGCGTGAAGTTGCCTGAAGACCGATAGATAGAAATTCAGCATTTGCCAGAGGTCGGTTTTGGCTTCCTCCTTCTTCCCTGCGGGCAATGTGCCCATAATCAGGGGCCGAACATTTCCTCGCGAGATGATTTCACTAATAATCTCCCGGGCATCATGCTGGATGGTGTACGTGTTTGAGGCTTGCAGCGAATGGTTTGCTGAGGACAACTGGTAGATCGTCAGCCAAAATCCGATGACGGCCACTGCGACACCTAGGATCGCCGATCCTGCTTGAATAGCGTCACTGTTGGTCTTGAGCCATTTGCACATTTCCCGCCTCCCAACGGATACCCTACCTCAAGGAGCGTTGAGATGGATAGTCAGGTCCGAGGTAATACATCGCAATACCATTCGGACCCGGGTGCGGACCGAACAAGCAACCACATTCATGAATACACAAGCCCTGAGTGGCTTGGGCTCCCCGCAATGGCGAGCTGACCCCTCCGGTTGCTAGCGTAGATGCCGGGGGCTGTCGGCGAGGAGACGCAAGGCCCCTGGGCGATTGGTTGTGGAGACGCGCGCGGCGCGGCGGGCTTGGGCTCTGAAAATCCCAACCCCGACACACCTCTTGGGGCGATGCATCGGGGGTAGGAAAGGTGCTGCTATGGTTACTCGCTGTAAGCCGAACCGTCTCTGCGGGCCGCTGCTATGGCTTGGGCATGCCCGTGGAAGACGTGCCATTCACCTTTGGCCGCAGCCCTGCGCAGTGCCGGGTAGTCGGCCTCATCGACATGCTCGAAGTACGTCGCCAGTGTCAGCCCATGCTGCCGCAGCACGTTCCTATCGAGGTGCTGAGTAAATGCAGTTTCGACAACAGCCGCTTCCACCTCGTCAATGCCGTAGCCTTCGCCGGTAAGGATTTCTCCGGTCTCGACATAGGCGTCCACGATGAATTGCTGCTGGGCCTCGCTATGGGTGTCCCTGAAGCGATCAAGGCTCTGATCGGCCATGCGCACAAACTCGGCATGTTGCTTCTCTTCCTTCTCGTCGTCGGTCAATTCCTCAGTGTCGTTGGTCTCGTCGGTCTTCCCATCCACGGTAGGCAACGGAGCGGCATCAACCGCCCCGTCACTCTCGGCCTCCGTGGCTACCTGAAAGAATAGCCGTATGGGACCAGAGCCGCGTTCACTGCGGCGACGTAATCGCCCTGGCTGATCTCCCCGCGAGCCGCCATGTCCTTGGCTTGCTGGGGTCCTAACTGGATGCCGCCAACGGTCACCGCAAGCTGATCCACAAGGGCCTGCGGTGCGGAGCCGTTCATGGGCTTTGCTGCCGCAATCTGCGCCTTCTGGCCATCGGTCATGGCCTGCCCGGTATTGACGATCCCCATTCGCTTTGCCTGAAGCTGTTGATTGGCCCGCAAGCCGGCTTCCGTCTGCTGGGCGATACGCTCTTGGAGAGCCGCCTCCTGCCGGTCCTTCTCGGATTGCGCATGATCACGCCGCATCTGAGCCACCCGGTTTTCAAGGGTCTGTCGGTCTCGCGCTTCCTGAGCGCGGATGTCAGTTGAGCCGGTGGTGATGAGGCCGCTGGCCTTGTTGAAATCGTTCATGTCGTTCATTCCTTCAAATCTGGTCGTGGTTGATCGACCCGGCGCGTCAGTGCTCCGGGTGCGGGTTGGGCTTGATGATGCTGGGTGGATCAGCGCCGTGGCGTGAAGCCGTAGGTCATCGTCTGCGCGCCTTCAGGACGCGCGCTAGGTGTGGCTGGGGTGACTGGACGGGAACGGCCGGCGCTGACTCCGGTGGGCCCTCCCCGTGGCGCTGAGCGGGTCGGCCGCAGCGACACCTCGGCGACCCTCCGGGCAACCGCCACGGCTTCCAAATCGGGGTAGCCGTAGACCTCAAAGCACCGCTCGGCAGCCTCTTGGAAACTGCCCGTCCAGTCGATGCCGACTTCTGTCAGCCTCCGGTCAAGCTCTGAGACGCGCTCCCAGTTGTCTGCCTTCAGCCACTCGACCAAGGCAAGGGCTGCCTCACGGTTCGGGTAGGTCGAAACCCAATCCCGCTTGATTTGGTCAGGGCTCAAAGCGGGCATTCCGGTCGTTGCGCCACCTAAGCGGGCCGTGCTTCACGATCAGCGGCAGGTGGTCATGGAAGGTCTCCCCATGCTCGCTACCTGGCGTAGACGCCTCCAGCATATCAATGACGCTGGACTCCCGGTCTCGTGCCGGATGCCGAACCGGCAGCCTGTTGAGCCAGTCCAGCACGCCTTGCTCAACATGTCCGAGAAGGCTCCCTTTCGCCCCGACCATCCGCCTCAGTTCCAAGTTCAGCATTGACCGACTGGTGATGTATGCGCGGTCGATCCATTTGCCGGTCGGCTCCGCTCCCCGCCTCCGGGTTCGTTTTATTTCAGCTGCCTGAATGATCCATTCACGGTCGGTCTCGACAACGCGGATTGCCGGGGTGATCTGGCGGGTTGTCTCAGCCATTGGCTGTCCCCTTCACCAGACGGGCGGCCTCTCGCTTCATCTTCCGCACCTCGGCAACGCGAGCCTTGTTGCGGTGATACCATTCCCGGCTGATCTGCTTAGCGCGCTCTGGGTTCGCTGCTCGCCATTCTCGACCGTGTATTCGCCATGCAATGCGGTCGGCCTCAGTCGACATGATAGGGGTCGGCTCCTGTGGTGATGTTCATTGTGATCCTTTCGGGTAAGTGTTGGTGGTGACATTCGAAGGCCTCCCTTAAAGGGACGCCTCAGGTTGACGTGGAAGGGTGAAGACCTGTGGAGGGAGATCATCAGTCATCCAAGCATCAGGTGGACAGACTTCATGCGTCCTTTGGAGTTCCCTCTGGCTATGGCCTTGGAACAAGGGAAACCCAGAGAATAGACCAAAGCTGTGAGCGAAGCAGTACTGAGGGTGATCAGGTACTCAGGAGACATATTCCATGGTCTTCGGAGCGAAGCGACCAATGACATCCTGATATAAGGGTGTCTCTAGGGTTTCTCTGTTACAGAGGGTTTTCTAGAGGGTGTGTCTTATGTCCCTGAGCAACTCAGGAGAACCTTGGTGTTATCTTCGGATAAACCTATCGACGATAGGAACCCGAAGGGGCTGACCAAGGTAACACCCGAAGTGAAGGTCCCTGAGTGGAAGCCCTATAGTAGGTAGTCAACCATTCATGTCATTGTTAGCGTTGTGAAATCAGGTTTGGCCGACTTCCTAACTTCCGGGTTCGTTTCGGTTTGAACAATCTCCTGATAGCGGCAGCATGCTTCGATACCGCCTGCTTGGAGATGCCCAGCAGTCTGGCAATCTCAGCCTGTGACCATCCGTCCACGATGTAGAAAGCGACCCTCTCGCGGGTGCTTGCCCCGATGCCCTCGGCTGTCCACGGATCGAAGCCGAGAAGATCAGCGACCACGGGAGCCTTACCCGCCTTCAGGTGAGCCCAGACATCGAACGGAGCGCGCCCGCGCTTGGTCACCTCATGGTGCTGTACACGGCCCCGCCAAGCCATCCGCTCGCGTTCAGCTTCCAGAGCCTCGCATGGGCGCGACAGGTGAGACCGAACAGCACGGTCGGTGATCCCCAGCACCTTCGCTGATGCGGGCTGTGAGAAGCCCTCAGCACATAGGACGAGGGTGGCCTTATGGTTGAACTCTGGCGCACGTTCAGTGTCCTTGCGGGTGGCCTCTTGGTAGCGTTGGGTTGTCCACCGGGGGCCTTTCCTTTGAAATGCCTCAACCTCGGCAGTCCAGTGATCCGAGACCTCGGAGAAATCCGCCTCGACGGGACGGAAGACGGTCATGTTGGCTCCTTTCGTGGTGCTTCATACAAAATAATTGACGGGTGATTTCATACAAAATCGGAGGACAGATAGAGGGACACACGCGCCTCACCAAAGCTGCCCCGACAAGCGCCACATCCTGTCTCCCGGAAGAGCCGAACAGGGCAACAGGCGGTCGCAACAGGGGAGAACTGCACGGGGCAGCTTGGGTGAAGAGCGTTGGGTAGTGCTAGTGGAGGGGGTATTCGCCTTCACCGTGCTAGTGGTGGGGGTATGGGGTCTAATCGCCCCGTGGTCCTAGTGGTCACCCTATCGCCTTCATAGTGCTAGTGGTGTCCCTATGGGGCCGCTTTCACAGTGCTAGTGGGGGCCTTATCGCCCTCGTAGTGCTAGTGGTCACCCTATTTGCGCCTTCGTAGGGCTAGTGGGCTGACTGCCACCCTCCTGTGCTAGTGGGTGGGGTAATCGCCTCCCTATTCAGCACTCGCTCCATACTTTATGGAAACGTCAGGCCAACACGGCCAGCACCTTCTGGACCGCTGAAGGTGAACACCCGGCTTCCTTGGCAATCTGCCTCACAGAGCGCCCCTCGGCCTTCAGGGCCTTGATCCGATCATGGTCGAGCGTCACGGGCCTGCCAGTCTTCCACGGCTCGCCTTGGGCTTCTGCCTTGGCCTTCGCCTTGGCGATGCCTTCCATCTGCCGCTCCTTACGAAGCGCCGTCTCAAACTCTGCAATGCTGGCGAGGATGCCGAACACGAGCTTGCCAGTTCGGGTGGTCGTGTCCAGCGAGGCGTCATCTAACACCTTGAAGCCGACACCCTTCTTATCGAGGTCCCTGACGATCTGGTGGAGGTGTGCCGCCGATCTTGCCAGCCGGTCCACCTTGGTCACCACAAACACGTCACCGTCACGGGCAAACTCCAGCGCCTTCTCAAGCTCCGGCCTCGTCTCGTCCAAGCCGGACCTCTTCTCGCTGAAGACCTTCTCGGCCCCGGCAGACGTGAGCTTCTCAAGCTGGGTGTCGAGGTCTTGTCCGGTCGAGCTAACACGGGCGTATCCGATGATCATGTGCACTTTCCTCTAAGAGTGTTGGTGAACATCACTTAGTGGACGATAAGTGTACATGTCAAGCGGCATGTTCACAAAGGTATAGGTTTGTGGACGGAAAAGAATGGGTCGCCGCCGTAACGCGCGGAGCTAGGGGCCGATCAAGGGTGCCGAAAGGGTTTCTTTAGGGTGAGACCTAGGCGCACATGGTAGCGGCGCGCAGTGTCATCCCTCACGATCATGCGAGCTTCGGCAAGAGCGGCGCGCGCTCGAACCATGTTAACACGGGTCTCAACGAGGGTGTGGCGAAGCGCGCCGGATAAGACGATTTGGAAGCATGGGTCAGCGATCATCGGGCACCCTACACCCTTGTGTCCGACAAATACACCGATTGCCGGACAAGTGGCGAAACATAGCGCACCCTTCCGGCTACCTGTCGGCGCCCTTTGGCGCACCCTTGGCACCCTCCCAATGCATCGAAGGGATATCATATCCTTTGGCAAGCCTTGGATTGCATGGTGTTGCGCGTTGCATGTGGGGAATTGTGTGGGAGAACGCCCGCGATCACGCGCGCATCACGTCCCACGCGGGCGCGGATCAATGACGGCCGGGAGGCAACCCCACGGGGGGACGGCGCGCGTGCCAGTTGTCCGATCACCCGCTCACATTTTACTATCAAATATTCCGACCTCCTAATGGAACCAATTGTCTGACAATACGTTGAGCGCCGTTAAACGGAGCTTTTGTCACACAATAATTTAGGGGTTTAGGGGACAGCTTCATGGCCAAGCGCGACAAAGCCGGTCACAAGACCGTGGCCGACCACCTTCGTGAATCGATACGCAACGGGGACAATCGTCGAGACATACAGAAGGCCTTCGGCCTGACGGTTGACCCTGAGCTACCCCCAACACTAGCCTCGCTTCTTGATGCAATCGATCAAGCCCAAAAGGCTGCCACCCAAGAGGTCCCAGATGGCCCAGCAGCGGTACGACCTCAAGAAGGAACCGAATGGGACCTGGACGGTGTTCGACGTGTTCACCGGGCAGCCGGCTGAGCCTGATGGTCATCCAGCCACAGGTCTCGACATGGAGTATGCCGACGATCTGGTCGACCTTTTGAATGCTGCAGACCTGAAACGTAGGGTCGACCGAGGTGACTTCTGATGGCTCTCCATTGGTTCAACCCTCCGGTCTACGTGAGGTCCGATAGGGTCGGCATCACGGCAGGCATCAGTCACGTTGAGGGGGCGGCCGAGGAACTCATGAAGTGGCCCAGGAAGGGGCCGAAGTGGAACAAGGCGGTGCAGGCCTGCATCGACGCGTTCGAGGACCGGGCGTCACCAGAGGACGTTCGGCAAGCATTCGAGGAAGCTGCCGAGGAAGAAGGGATGTTGCGTCGTCAGTGACGCCAGACCTTGACCGCTGAAATCACCAAGATGGCAGCCAGCAGGGGCAGCAGCACACCGCTCGGCACAAATCCAAGCATCTGCCCGCCCAGGAACGTCCCGACAACCGAGCCGCAGGCCATGACCAATACGAACGCGATGTTGCGTCGGATGACTGAGAAGCTCTGGTCGCGGCTGTAGCGAGCGAACCCGACAATCATGGTCGGCAAGCTCACGGCAAGCGAGAGACTGCCGGCGAGCTTAATGTCGGCCCCGAACAACAGTATCAGCGTTGGGATCAGCAGTTCGCCACCAGCGACCCCGAGCAGCGCCGCAACGATGCCTATGATGAACCCAGCGAAGACCCCTGCGATCAACTGTGCTGGACCGCTGAGCAAGGCACTGTTGGCATGAGCGTTATGGCCGAACAACAGCACCCCTGCGATGAGGAAGAGTATGATCGAGATGGTCTTGTAGAGGGTCTCAGCTCGAAGGCGGGTCGCCCATCCGGCCCCGAGCCAGGCACCTATTAGGCTTCCAGCCAGGAGGTTCGCTATGATCGGCCAATGTGAAGCGATCTCCCCGAACGGGACTGTCTGAGCCCTGAACGGCAACGCGGTTGCCACCACGATCAGGCTCATGGCCTTGTTCAGGATCACGGCCTCCAGCGCACCAAAGTTGAACAGGCCGATCAGCAGCGGCAATCTGAACTCAGCGCCGCCGAGACCTACGAGACCGCCAAGCGCCCCGATAACCATTCCGCCTCCGAACGCGAGCGGCTTGCTGGGTGACGCCTGGGCGATTGGCAGCGGCTCATCGGTCATTGCGTTGTACTCCGTGGGAAACAACGCTGTAGGCCATCTTGGCTTGGACTACTAGGTACCTGATCCCCCTAAGCCACACCTGGGAGAACGTCAGGGGGGGCCTAGAGGGGAGCCTTGACGGAAGGCGATTAGGTCGTCGGTGTTCCAGATAGGCCTCTCCGAGGTGCAACTTTCCGCCCGGTGCGTACGCCTATTCACACCCAACCGCCTGCGCAGTATTGTAAGGCAGGCGTGAGGTATCGGATTGGAGACCGAGGACGACCTGAAGTCCCGTGTCGAGGCTGTGCTTACTCGCGGCCGTCTTACCCTATGGCAGCGGCAATTCCTGCTCGACATGCACGTCCGGCTGGCGAAGTACGGCCCACGCACACGGCTAAGCCCAAAGCAGTTTGCGAAGCTCTATGAGATAATAGGCTCCGCGCCATCGAGCAACTTCGAGCGGAGCCAAACAGCCCCATACCGTCCCACTTCGTCGCCGCATTGGGAGCCACGGCGACCAGGCAGCCGGGTCGCTAGGGAGGTGAGATACTTGGCGGCGCGGTTCACCAGAGCCTTCGGTTTCGCGCTGGCGCTGATCGTCGGTTCGCTGATCTACTCATACGTCGAGAAGGGCGAGCACATCTCTTGGCCCACCATGCCGTCCTTCGCGAGATCAGGCACGGGAGACCGGGCGCCGCTCGCAAGCTCGCAGTTCACTATCACCGACGGCGACACCATTCGCCTCAACGGTTCCGACAAGGGGACCCGGCTGGTGGGCTTCAATGCGCCTGAGAGCATCCAGCCGAGGTGCGACGCTGAGGCAGACCTTGGTCAGCGAGCAAAGGCGCGCCTCAAAGAGTTGGTGGCTGCGGCGAAGCTGGAGCTGAAGATGGTTCCATGTTCCTGCCCGGCAGGCACTGAGGGCACCGGCAAGTGCAACTACGGGCGAAGTTGCGGCTCTCTCTTTGCCGATGGCCAGGATGTGGGCGACATATTGGTGTCAGAGGGGCTGGCTGTACCGTTCGTCTGTGGCTCTACAAGCTGTCCGCCGACGCCACGCCCTTGGTGTGGGTAGGCTGCGCTTAAAACCCCCACACTGCCAACGCCTTCTCGGCACCCGCCGATCTTCCTTGATCCTGAGAACGGCCTGTCACCGGGCAGCCTGCTGATGCATGGAGGTGGCCGGCTGAACACCTCGACCACCCGTACGCTGAGGATTTGGCAGCGATCATGAGCAGTGATGCGGCTCTATCAATGAAAGGACGATGAGCTCACGAAGCTCAGGGCACATAGCCCATGAGTTTGGCAAGCGCGATAGCGGTAGTTCCGATGGCAACTGCTGCTGTCGAAATTCCCGATATCTTCTTCGCCCCGTCCTCGACTTTGCCAAGGACGTCGACCGCTTTCTTCAATTTATCGGGTGTGGGCTCTATTTGGGCCGCCTTCACGTGTTCAAGCGCATGCTCCTTAAGCTCGGGGGCAACGCCGGAGTCGTGTATGGCTTTGATCGCCTTGGAAAGCTCGGCCTGGATCAGCTCTATCGTTTGCGGCTGGTAATTAACATTGATCTCCCCCGTGTTCGTCGCATCGCCACCCATTGAAACAGCTCCGGCATTAATGCCGCCAGATATATTCGTGGTATTGTTGGTCACGTTAATGCTCCTGAATAAGTCGTCGGAACCGTCGAATGATATACGCATGAGCTTGCTGTAGAGTTCGGTCTTGGCGGCGTGTCCTTCGATCCTCCGACGCAGGAGAGAGTTTTGCGCCTCTCTTTCGTAGAAGTCGAGCACAGTACATTCATATGTTGGCGACCGATCCGCATGGCGCACCATGTGGTCCATGAGTGTATGAGCAATCTCACTGTCCGCCTCGGTCATGAACCAATCGTGCGCCAAAGCCTCGAGCCCGTCGTAATAGGTATCCTTTAGCCCGATAGCCAAAGCGAGGCGGACCTCAGCCTCATCGTCGCCGGCGCCGTTGGCAATGTAATCCTGGTGATCGGCAGCGTTAGCGTGCATGGCGATCGCGCGATACATCCAGCCACGTACATTTGGTGGCCTGCTCTCCACCGAACTGAGCGGGATACCCAGATCGTCAATAGATAGGTTGTCGTTCTCGGCCACGGCCCAAACGGTATACTGGACGACAATATCGTCGTCGTAAGCGCCGAGCGCTTTGACGATTTCGGAATTACTGTGCCGTGGATGAAAGAGATTGTGAGGGGCTCTGTTCAAGCCGACAACGATTAAGCCAAGTTTGAGGACGTCCGCCGACGCCTTCTCAATGTCGACCGGAATGCCCGTCAGGTCCAGTTTTGTATGTTCCACATGCTGCAGGGCCGCAAGGACTCGCATTTGCGGGTCGAAGAGATCGAGATCGTCTATCGCTTTGGTCGCGTCTCGCTTCATCCTGTAAATCGCGGCGATGGCTGCCGCTGCAGTCTGCGGGTCGGAACTAAATTCCTTGAAAACTCCCATCACACATTCGAGGCTGACAGCCGCCGTTCCGCATCTCGCCAATGCATTCAAGGCCCAACGCCTCAGCTTTTCGTCCGATTTTCGGGTGTAAAGAATGCCGACGATTGATTGCTGAACGCCAAGAAGTTCGCTTTGGACGATCCGATAGCCAAGTCTGTATATTCGGCAAATATATTGTAGTGCACGCTTCGTTCGCGCAGAGTCTGACGTTTCCAGCTGCGACTTCACATACGCAACGCTTGGCCCCGATAAGATGAGCGACGATGATGCCAAGTTTTCAGCCGGCTGACAGGTTTCGATCCGTTGTCAGTAACACGTATCGTGACCATGGGTCGAAATCATCGACGTTATTCACAGGAGTGCGCAAGTCGAGCCAAGTCAGGTCGTTCAACGCCAGTCGCCGCCGTTCAGGATGAAACCAGTGTGGGCATTCGAACGAAATAATCGCGAGCAGTTCATTCTGCCCCTCACCATGCGAAACCCACATAAAATACCTTAGGTGAGCAGCAAGCCGGTTGACACTGGCCGGCGTTCTAATCTCGGGAACATCGAGGTCAACTTTTGCTGCTTGGACACCCGAGTCCACAATTCCGAAGTCGTCATTGAACAATGTCCGTTGCTCAAGATGAACGAGAGTCGAAAATCCAACTGAACGTCTCGCCATGAATGCATCACGGTCATCGCGGTAGCGGCCGAGCCTGTAGCTCAGGACCTCGCGGTCGCGGCGCACCGACACAAAAGACCAAAGAAAGACGCTGCTGGGTCGCTTTGCCTTTGGATTGTCGTAACGGTAGCGGTTCGAGCGTAGCAGGCCGAATACTATTTCCGGTTCAATTGGTCTGCCGACTTCCGCGATCAGGGCAAGGTCGCTAACGTCAACTGCGAGAGCAGGCCCGCGCAATAGTTCGCGCATGCGGCGTCGAGTAGCGATCGGTTGCCTGTGGTCCTCGGGAATGGTGTCGTCAGTGAGGAACTCCCTAAGGAAAAAGCGCCCTGGCTTTGTCCTAAAGAAAAGGCTGTTGTCGCGATGAGAGATGATGTCTTCGCTCAACCTAGCTCCGAGCGTCTTATGCTGCGTCCGTCCGTGCAAGTGGGTTGGCACGTAGCCGAGGCGATAGGCAGCAGCCAACATCGCGCGGGGACTCAAGGGTCTCCGTTCGATCCGAAGGATAGACTCAGCGATCGCTAGGTAAGCATCCAAATGTCGCGTCCACGTTGATGATTTTCAAGGATTGGAACGTTAGTCCTCCAGCTCCTTGCATACAAGGCGACGGTCCGCGTACCTTTACGAAAGCCGACGATATTCTCCGCTTCACCTCAGGCCGCGCCTCGCCGCTGCCATTACCGTCCCGTTCCTGAGGGCGGCCTAAGGCAGGAGCGGAGGGGTATGGGATAGCGAACCACCGGGTCGAACCGCCGGGATCGAAGTCTATGGACGGCTCAAAGTTCCCCAACATGTCCCGCAAAGCCGGCTCGGATGGCCTCTTGCGACGTGGCGATATTGTAGAGGTTGCACATAGTTTCTAATACCCGTGCCAGATCATTGAGGCGTCAATCAGTTCTTTGACCATAAATCGAACCTTTCACAGTTGGCGCTTGAAATGGCGCTTCAACTGGATCTTACTTGTGACGGGCAGGGTAGGGTAGCCAGTTATGCGTTCAGTTTTGAGAGTTTTAGCTGTTGCGTCAATTATCGCGGCCGCAACATGGTCGGCCAAGGCTCTGGAATACAAGCCGGTATCGTCGTCGGGCGAACTTCCGTTTCTCATCGTCTCCGGTGAATTTGGGGTCAACGAACCTCTGAATGAGTTTAGCCGCGCTGTCACAAGCAGTGGGGCTAGAGTGGTCGTATTCGACTCGCAGGGGGGTAGTATCGGAAGTGCAATGCAACTTGGACGTATGATCCGGGCAGCCGGCCTTGACACGCTTCAAGTCCGGCAGTTGCAGTGCGCGTCGGCTTGCTCCTTGGCTTTCATGGGTGGCGTTCGCCGTGTTGCCGATCCGGGCTCTATTGGTGTTCACCGCTCATCCTTCGCCCCAGAGAGCGGGATGTCTACCGACGAGGCTGTGGCGAACGTTCAAGCCGTAACTGCCGATATCATGTCCTACATGTCCGAGATGGGCGTGGACCCCAAGTTGATGGCCGTAGCATTGAGTTACGACAGGTCTGATATGCGATATCTCTCCGCCAGTGAGATGGCTGAACTGCGCGTAACCAACATTTCCACCACGCCGCCGTCCGTTGACACGTCGCGTGTGTCGCCAATGCCCACTCCGGCCCCGGCTGAAGCCAGCGCAGACGAGCGGCAGCTAGAGAGCGCGGCGGTAGCATTTATCAAGGGGCTCATCGAGCACCATGGCGACAACGCAGATTTGGCGATCGCTCAGGTTCAAAATTCGTATGCTGGCATCGTCGATTATTACGGAAAGCCAACGGACCTAAGCTCGATCATCGCCGACAAGAGAAGCTATTTCCAACGATGGCCGGAACGGGGATACAATCTCCACGACGAGAGCGTCATAGTCACCTGTGCCAATGAGCGATGCATGGTGTCGGGCACTTACGACTGGGTCGTCCGCAGCCTGCCAAGGCACAAGCAGGCAAAAGGTGTGGCGCGGTTCAGCTACACGATTGCGATTGGGCAGATCCCCAAGATCATCGCTGAGACCAGCAAAGTTATGCGCTAGCGCAGTACAACGTCCGCGAGGGGAAGCGACGACTATCTTAGCCAACCGCAGCGAAGGCCTTCTCCGTCGCCTCAGTTGCAACCCTAAGCCGCCCCTCTTCGCCACCGTAGTTGTCCCCAGCGCCGCCCCCTGAGTGGCCCATGATCGACCGCTTGAGCTTCTCGGGGACCCAAGCGATCACCAGCAAGTCCTCCATTCGGTGGCGCAACGAGTGAGCGGCCCCAGGCAGAACCGGACTGGATCAGAGCGAGTTAGCCTTCTCAAGCGCCCGTCTGGCCATCTCAAGTCTTGCCTCGTCGCCACCGTAGTCCTCCCCAACGCTGCCTGAGGAATGGCCCAGAACAATGTCTTGGTCCGACTTCGTGACGCCGGCCAAGCGTAGGCGATCCTTCATGAGGTGGCGAAGCGAGTGGGTGGTAGCCTTCGGGTCCGTTACACAAGCCCGAACGTGCTTTCCCAAAGCAGCAGACGCTGAGGACGCACCCTTGGGCCTGCCGTAGGTTGGGAACAGCATCGCCGCGTTGCCCGCCGCAGCTTTGGCTTCTGTTGCAGCGTCCAATGCGTCCCCGATCAAGGGCACGTTACGGCGCGACACTGCATTCTTAATGCGGCGGTCGTCATGCCACTCGACCGTGATGTGCGGGATGGCATGTTCGAGATGCACGTCTGCGACCCGCAGACCCGAGACCTCGGCGAGGCGACATCCAGTCCCTTTAAGAATGCGCCAGATGTGCTGGAGGTCGGTCTTGGCGTGTGACACAAGGCGGCCCGAGATGGCGGCAGCCTCATCAAGGGTGAAGGGCCGGCGTTTGTCTTTATCAGGCTCTGCCTTGTCCTTGGGCGCGGCCTCCAAGTTCATGAAGGGATTGGTGACCCCGGTGAGGTCAAATTCTCTGATGGCGTGGTTGATCATCGCACGGACCACATTCAAGTAGCGGTCCACGGACGACGCTTTGCGGCCATCGAGCATGTGGTCCCTGACCTCTTTGGCGTCTTCCCGCTTGAGGTTGCTTAGTGTCCTGTCCTTGCCAAGCGCCGCGCTGACGAGCTTGAACACTCGCTCAAGCTCCATCTTCTTTGTTTCGTCGGTGCCAACCTTCTCTTTGAGGTACAGCCTCCTGGCATCTTCCAAGGTCGGGGCATGGCGCTGTTGATTTTGACCAAGGACAAGGGCGTGGATCAGGGCGCGGTCCGCCGACTCTATGCCAACGGGATTGCCTCGGTCGTCCACTGGATATTTCTCAGCAATCTGCTCCGCGATCAGCTCCCGAGCTAGCGCCTCGGGGTCATCCTCGTCCTCTGGACCGGTCCATTCGGGGTCGAGACTGAGCGCGCGAAGGCGTGTGCGGTTCAGCCTATGGTGCTCAAAGTCGGTCAAGGTGGGGGTGCCAACCAAGCTGCCTAGGGTTTGCGCATCGTGCGGCCGCGACCAAAGGCGCAACTGCTGCTCTGCCTGGGCATGCACCTTGGGGTAGGCCTTCAGTGCTTGATGTTCGGTCGCCCCGAGCGGGACCAGGATTTCCAACTTGCCCGCAGCGGCCTGGAGCTTCTTCGGAATTTTCCGCCGATAACGCCAGCCGGCGACGCCTCGTTTCTGTATGTGCTTCACGTCAATCTTCATAGCTCAGTGTACCCCGCAGTGTATCGCGCGGTGTATCTCTGGGGAAGCGGAAACCCTTGTAGTCCTTGGGTTTCAAGACTTTTCTGGATTAAGTGGCTCCCCGGGCCGGAGCCATGTCAAATATAATATTAGATAAAATCAGTAATTTAACGGGTTTCTGTATCGCAATTTGTATAGCAATATGGTTAGCAAAGTTCGGTCTCTCTCAGGGTTAGATTTTGAATCCAGTTGCAAACTCTATGGGCCTGTTTGAGCCCGTTGGCCTTCCGGATTGGAGGTGGCCCCAGATGCCTGCCTACAATGGCTTCACTCATGAGGAGCGAGTTCGCGGCTGGCAATTGATACACCACTTCACCGACAAGGGCTTGCTGCAAAAGCCCCAGCGTTGCTCGATCTCGGGCTCCACAGAGAGCCTTCAAACCCACTGCGAGAACTACTATTCTCCATGGTCGCCATATCCGATTAGCCGGCCAATTCACACGGCCTTGCATCGCCGGTTCCGGCAACCTGATCCTTGGAACCGGATCGTAGATAGATACGCCGTAACTGGAGAGGAGTGGTTTTGTGCCCTCGCCACGCAGCCATTTGACTTGGCCGCGATGCTACGTGCCCAGCAGGGGGCTCATATCGTCGACGTTTTCCGAAGAGCGCCTTTCCCTCCGAACAATATTGCCGGTGTCCAGCGCAGCTAACACGGCCGGCCACGACCCTATCGCGAAGCGTGGGGTTGGTATGCAAATAGTTTGTGCCTACTAAGATTCACAAGGGTCTAAGAAATTCATCTCATGCACGTTGCTCGCTCGCTGTCAGCGTCAATCCGGCTGTCTTGGAGATCGCGCACCAGCGCAAAGATCTTGGCGGTATCCATGAGTTCAACGAGATTGACGCGGCGCTCGCCGCTTTCGATGTCTGCAAAGAATGGCTGATCGCTGCCGAGGACTTAGGCGACTTTTTTGCCCTTGCTAGCGCCGCTGCAATCATTCTGTGGCATTCGGAGTGAACCGACTCCAGTGATCAACCCGGCGCTTGTCTGAATCAATCCATCCTGTTCATATGGCCCGCGATTCTCGGGTGGGCACCCAATGACCAACTATACACACTATCACAGCAAATATTTCGCCAACCGTATCATGCTGGAGGGCCGATCCGACGAAGCCTTCGCCAAGTCTCTTTCCACCGCTCGCGTCGACATGAAGCCGCATCAGGTCGAAGCCGCACGCTTCGCGCTGCATTCTCCGCTGTCAAAAGGGGTGATCCTTGCCGATGAGGTCGGGCTTGGCAAAACGATCGAAGCCTGTTTGGTCATCGCGCAGAAATGGGCCGAGCGCCGCCGCAGCATCCTACTCATCGTCCCCGCATCGCTGCGCACCCAGTGGCAGCAGGAGCTTCAGGAAAAGTTCTCGCTCCCGAGCGTCATCCTGGACTCGAAGACCTACAAGGAAACGGTCAAAGCTGGACACCACCATCCTTTTGAAAATCCCGCTGCGATCGTAATCACGTCGTATCAGTACGCCGCTAGCAAATCAGATGACGTTCACCGGGTCGGTTGGGATGTGGTTATCATCGATGAGGCTCACAGGCTCCGCAACGTTTACAAGAAAGGTGGTTCGGCGCAGGCGAAGAAGCTGCGGGATGCTCTTGCGTCGCGGCTGAAGGTCTTGTTGACGGCCACGCCGTTGCAAAACTCCTTGATGGAACTATTCGGGCTAGTTTCCGTCATCGACGACAATTTCTTTGGCGACGAGCATGCGTTCCGGACGATGTACGGCCGAGCGGCCGACCGGATCGCCTTGCAGAGCCTACGGCGACGATTGGCTCCGCTCTACAAGCGGCACTTGCGCCGCGACGTGCAGGCGGCAGGACATGTAAACTATACCAACCGACTCGCGGTCACATTCGATTTCGAACCGCATGACACCGAAGCGCGGCTGTACGAGGGTGTTTCCGCTTACCTCCAGAATCCGGAATCCATCGCGTTCGGCTCCAAGCCGAACCAACTCGTTTTGATCGGCGCGCGCAAGACGCTCGGTTCGTCCGTCGCTGCCATCACCATGTTTCTGGAAAATGTCATTGGCAGGCTTCGGAAGAACCAAGTGGCCGATGAGAGCGTCGTTGAAGACATCGACGACACGGCGGAGGTCGGCGAGGAAATCGCGGACGACGCTATGTTGGCTGCGGAGAATGGTCCGGGCGAAAACGACGACGAGGGCGACGCATCGTCCGATGCCATCGATCCGAAGAAACTGGCCGCCGAGATAGCAGAGCTTGACGGCTACCTTGCCCTTGCTCGTTCCATCGGCTCTAACTCGAAAGGCGACAAGCTTCTTAGCCAGCTTCCGGGCGTGCTCGACGAAGTGGTCGCGCGTGGCGGCAAGCGAAAAGCTGTCATCTTCACCGAGTCCGTCCGTACACAGCGCTACCTTGCTGAAATCCTGTCGCAGAGCGGGTATGACGGGCAGATCGTGCTGATGAATGGTAGCAACAGCGACAAGGAGAGCCAGAAGGTTTACGCGGCCTGGAAGAAGGAGAAGGAAGGCACGGACGCTGTCTCCGGTTCGAAAAGCGCGGACATGAAGTCGGCCATCGTGAGCGCCTTCAAGTCGGACGACAAGTCGATTCTCATCGCGACGGAATCCGGCGCGGAAGGCATCAACCTGCAATTCTGTTCCCTGATCATCAACTTCGACCTGCCTTGGAATCCCCAGCGCATAGAGCAGCGCATTGGCCGTTGTCATCGTTACGGCCAGAAGATCGACGTAACAGTCGTGAACATGCTGAACCTGAAAAACCAGGCGGAAAAACGGATTCACGATCTTCTAAAATTCAAGTTCAACCTGTTCGACGGCCTGTTCGGGGCGAGCGATCAGGTTCTCGGCTCTATCGAATCTGGCATCGATTTCGAAAGGAAGGTCTTGGCCGTAGTCCAAAGTTGCCGGACAGAA
>NZ_RZPB01000180.1:0-9133 GCF_003998535.1 Mesorhizobium sp. M7A.F.Ca.AU.002.02.1.1
ACCAGAAACGGCTCGCCCGCCAGCGGGTCGGCGGCGTCGAGCATGGCGCCGGAGCCGTTGGCCAGCACGAAACGGCCGCGCTCGCCGCGCGCCTTCGCCACCCGATCCGGCCAGGCGTGCACGAGCAGGGGACCGCCCGCCGCAGCTTCGCTGCCCTTTGCTCCGCCAGCCTGCCTTGCCAGCCTTTCGGCGAGCTGCTTGGCGGCGGTAGCGCGCGGAGATCTTTCCCCGCGAAAACGCATCAGCCGCCGCTCCAGATCGGCGCCGAGGCCACCGAGGCCGCGTTCGGTAAGCAGCACGGCGAACATTGCCGCCTCGAAGGCATGGCCGCTGCCGGCTGCCTCGGCAACCATATGCGCCAACCGCACCGGCAGAGCGAGCTTGCGCATCGCTGCACCCGCTTCCGTCAGGCGCCCCGTCTCGTCGATGGCATCCAGCGCGCGCAGTAGCCCCCTTGCCTCATTGAGGGCCGGAACAGGTGGCGGATCGAGAAAAGCAAGCGCTGACGGATCGGCAACGCCGAAGGCAGCACAATCGAGCAGCAGTCCGGACAGATCGGCCTCAAGGATTTCCGGCGGCGTGAAAGCGGGAAGTGCAGCCGTTTGCTCGGCCCGCCACAGCCGGATGGCGACGCCTGGCTGCGTGCGCCCGGCACGGCCGGCGCGCTGGTCGGCGGAAGCCTTGCTGACACGCACGGTCTCCAGTCGGGTCAAGCCACTGGCCGGCTCATAGCGCGGCAGCCGCGACAGGCCGGAATCGATGACGACGCGCACGCCGTCGATGGTGATCGAGGTTTCGGCTATCGAGGTGGCCAGCACCACCTTGCGGCGGCCCGCCGGCGGCGGCTTGATCGCCGCGTCCTGCGCCTTGCCGTCCAGCATGCCGTAGAGCGGGACGATGTCGGTATCGGTGCCGACCTTGCCGGCCAGCCGTTCGGCGGTGCGCTCGATCTCGCGCTGGCCGGGCAGGAAGGCAAGGACGCTGCCGCTCTCGTCGGCAAGGGCGGCGCGGATCGCCTTGGCCATCGCGTCCTCGATGGCGATGCCGGCCGGCCGTTCGTCATAACGGATATCGACGGGAAAGGCGCGACCCTCGCTTTCGACGACCGGCGCGCCCGACATGAGTTTGGCGACGCGCGCGCCGTCGAGCGTCGCCGACATCACAGCCAAGCGCAGATCCGGCCTGAGCGCCCCCTGCACGTCGAGCGCCAGAGCGAGACCGAAATCGCCGTCGAGCGAACGCTCGTGGAATTCGTCGAAAATGACAGCCGAAACACCGGGCAGTTCGGGATCGTCGAGGATCATGCGCGCCAGCACGCCTTCGGTGACGACCACGATCCTGGTCTTTGCCGAAATGCGGTTTTCCATGCGCATGGCGTAGCCGACGGTGGCGCCGGGTTCCTCACCAAGCAACTCAGCCATCCGGCGAGCGGCGGCGCGAGCGGCGAGGCGGCGCGGTTCAAGCAGGATGATCTTGCCGGCGCCGAGCCAAGGCGCGTCAAGCAGCGCCAGCGGCACCAGCGTGGTCTTGCCAGCGCCGGGCGGCGCCACCAGCACGGCGCTGTTGCCATCGCCAAGCGCTTCCCTCAGCGCCGGCAGCACGACGGACACAGGAAGCTCCGGCAGGGGTTTTGTGGTCATGGCGCCCGCATATCAGCGGTTACGGCCACGGCGCAACCAGAGTCGGTTCAAAGCCGGGTACGCGAAAACGGGTTCCAGCGCACGGTCCCCAGCCGCGCTTCCTCACGCACCATGGTCAACAGGCCGGCGCCGCCAACGACCGCCAGGCCAACCAGCGACAGCCCGTCCGGATATTCCTGGAAAAACAACGCGCCGAGGATCACCGCCCAGGCGATCTGCGAATAATGCGTCGGCGCGACCCGGTTGGCAGGCGCGTATTTCATGGCCAGCAGTTGAAGGAATTGTCCACCTGCTGTGGAGGCACCGGCCGCCGCCAACCACAGCAACTGCTTGCCGTCGGGAACGGTGAACGAGGTGGCGGCGGCACCGATGCCGTTGAACAGCAGGCCGTAGCCGACCAGCACGCCGAGCATGGTGGTGCGCTTTTCCTGCTGCGCCAGCGAGCGCATCAGGATGACGCTGGTGGCGGCGAGGAAGGCAACACCGAAGGCGGCAAGGTGGCCGAGATTGAGCTCGCGAAAGCCCGGCCGCACCACCAGCATGACACCGGCGAAACCGGCGACCACTGCCAGCCAGCGCCAGGGGCCGACCTTCTCCTTGAGGATCACCGTGGAGAGAATGGTGACGCAGAGCGGCGCCAGGAATATCAACGCATAGGACTCGGCCAGCGGAATGGTGGTGAAGGCGTAGACACTGAGCACGCCGGAAGCGATGCCCGCCCAGGCACGCGCCTGCACCGCCCATGGCCTTCTGGTGCGCCAGAAATCGCGCCAGCGTTCGCCCGCGGGCCGCGTGAAGAACAGGAAGAAGCCCGCGAACAAGGTTATGAAAAAGCCGATCTCGAAGATCGTGAGCTGACCGCCCAGGCTTTTGACAACGGCATCGCTACCCGAATAGCTTGCGTAGGCGATCAGGGCGAGCAGGATTCCGTTCGTCACGTTGTTCCAATTCCGGGGAGAGAGTGGTTTGAAAATCCTGGCGCTCGGTGCGCATCCGGACGACATCGAGATCTTCATGTTCGGTACGATGGCCGCCTATGCTGCGCAAGGCGCAGAACTCACTTTTGCCATGGCCACCGATGGTGCCAGGGGCGGCACAAGTGATCCCGCTGTTCTCGCTCGTGTCCGTCGCGACGAAGCAACGGCCGCGGCCGCGCTGGTAGGCGCAGTGCCACGCTTCCTCGACTTCCCGGACGGCGAGCTGGTGGCCGATGCAGCGCTGATTGGAGCTCTGAAAGCACTGATCGGTCAAATCGGCCCGGATCTGGTGATCACGCATGCGCCCAACGATTATCATGCAGACCATCGCGCGCTGTCGGACGGCGTTCGTATCGCGGCGTCTTTCGCCGTCCCAGTGCTGCATGCCGACACGATGGGCGGCACCGGTTTCTCGCCGACGCACTATGTCGACATTTCCGCCCATGCCGACGTCAAGGCCGAGGCGATCCGCATGCATCAATCGCAGGATCCCGACCGCTTCGTCGACATTGCGCGGACACAGAACGCCTTTCGCGCCGGCCAGTGCAACGGCGCGCAAGGCTCATCGGCCGAAGCCTTCCGTTTCGAACCGTCGTTCCCGTTCGCCGATATCCGCGCGCTGCTGCCGCCGGCGCCGGCGATCCGCAAGGTGATGGTGAGCACCAGAAGGGTAGATTGAAAGCCGAGGCTGCCCCACGTCCCGGTCAGAATCGGCCTGAACAGCTTCGGTAAACCAGCCAGCGACCCGCGCTTTTCCCAACGTTTTCAGACATCGCCATAAGCATGCTGCGGCGCAGCAACGAATTCGCTTGCCTTGTTTAGTAAAAATTGCATCACTAAACAAATTACTAAACATCTGCAGCGCAACCGCGCCGCCATGTTTGGGCCCCTGAGGAGAGGGGTTGAGGGCTTTTTGAAACCGTCATCCGGGCGCGTTTCGCAAATGGGAGGAAGTCATGAAATCGAGCTTGAAACTGGCGTTGGGACTGACCTCGGCAATCACAGCGTCGACAGCCGTCGCGAACGTCGCGCACGCTGAAGACCTGACCCTGTGCTGGGCCGCCTGGGACCCGGCCAACGCGCTTGTCGAACTGTCCAAGGATTTTACCAAGGAAACCGGTATCGGCATGAAATTCGAGTTCGTGCCGTGGACCAACTATGCCGACCGTTTCCTCAACGAGCTCAACTCGCACGGCAAATTGTGCGACCTGATCATCGGCGACAGCCAGTGGATCGGCGGCGCTGCCGAGAACGGCCATTACGTCAAGCTGAACGACTTCTTCGACAAGGAGAAGATCAGCATGGACGATTTCGTGCCGGCAACCGTCGTCGGCTATTCGGAATGGCCGAAGAACACGCCGAACTACTGGGCGCTGCCGGCCATGGGCGACGTCGTCGGCTGGACCTACCGCAAGGACTGGTTCTCCAAGCCGGAGCTGCAGAAGGAATTCAAGGAGAAGTACGGTTGGGACCTCGGCCCGCCAACCACTTTCGACCAGTTGAAGCAGGTCGCCGAGTTCTTCCAGAAGCGCGAGATCGACGGCAAGACCGTCTATGGCGCCTCGATCTACACCGAGCGCGGCTCCGAAGGCATCACCATGGGCGCCATGGACGTGCTCTACAGCTATGGCTTCCAATACGAAAACCCCAAGAAGCCCTATGAAATGGAAGGCTTCGTCAACTCCGACAAGTCGGTCAAGGGGCTGGAGTTCTACAAGGCGCTCTATGATTGCTGCACGCCGCCCGGTGCCTCGAACAGCTACATGGGCGAAGGCGTCGATGCCTTCAAATCCGGCCAGGTGGCGATGCACATGAACTTCGCCTTCACATGGCCGGGCCTGCAGAAGGACGAGAATGTCGGCGGCGACAAGATCGGTTACTTCGTCAACCCGAAGGGTCCCGACGGCGAGCAGTTCGCCCAGCTCGGCGGCCAGGGTATCTCCGTGGTGTCCTATTCCGACAAGCAGGAGGCGGCGCTGAAATACATCAAGTGGTTCGCCAACAAGGACGTGCAGGCCAAATGGTGGTCGCTCGGCGGCTATTCGTGCCTCAACGCGGTGGTCAAGGATCCGAAGTTCCCGGCCAGCCAGCCCTATGCGCAGACCTTCCTCGACTCGATGGCCATCGTGAAGGACTTCTGGGCCGAGCCGAGCTACGCCCCGCTGCTGCAGGCTTCGCAGAAACGCTTCCACGACTATGTCGTCGCCGGCCAGGGTTCGGCCAAGGATGCGCTCGACGGCCTGGTCAAGGACTGGACCCAGGTCTTCCAGGACGATGGCAAGATGTAACCAGCTCCTCCCGAGCTAAGCCAAGCATCCCGTGCCGCCCCTTGGCACGGGATGCAGTTCAGATAAATTCCATGACAGAGACGACCAAGTGACCGAAGCAGGACTCACCATGCTCAATCGGACCGCGGAGAACGTTGCCCGGGCGACCCCGGAACCGTTGGCCCGCAAGGTCCGGGGCATCAGCGACAAGGGCCTCGCCTGGCTGTTCATCTCGCCGACGATCCTGTTGCTGCTGGCCATCAACATCTTCCCGCTGTTCTGGGCGATCTATCTGTCGTTCACCAACTACCGGGCCAACCGCCCGAACGAGGTGGTGAAAAATCTCGGCCTTGCCAACTACCAGCGCATCCTCGGCGACAAGGACATCTGGATCGCCATGCAGACGACCGCGCATTTCGTGTTCTGGACGATCCTTTTGCAGACGCTGATCGGCTTCACGCTGGCCTGGCTGATCGACAGGAAGTTCCGAGGCCACGCCTTCTGGACGACGCTGATCCTGGTGCCGATGATGCTGTCGCCGGCGGTAGTCGGCAATTTCTGGCGCTTCCTCTATGAGCCGCAGATCGGCCTGTTCGCCTATGCGATCTCCTTCGTCACGAGGATCCCGCCGACCAATATTCAGATGCTCTCCAACGTGTCGCTGGCGCCCTGGTCGATCATCATCGTCGATACCTGGATGTGGACGCCCTACGTGATGCTGATCTGCCTCGCGGGCCTACGCTCCATCCCCGAATACATCTACGAGGCGGCCGAGGTCGACCGCGCCTCGAACTGGCGGCAGTTCTGGTCGATCACGCTGCCGATGGCGCTGCCCTTCATCATGCTGGCGGTGCTGTTTCGCGGCATCGAGAACTTCAAGATGTTCGACATGGTCAATCTGTTGACCGGCGGCGGGCCGGGCTCGACGACCGAGGTCGCCTCGATAACGCTGAAGCGGCAGGCTTTCGAAAGCTGGCGCACCGGTTATTCCTCGGCCTTCGCCATCATCCTTTTCGTGGCGGTGTTCGGCCTGGCCAACATCTACGTCAAGGCGCTCAACAAGGTGAAGCAGAGATGAGCCTGACCACAGCCCATTCGGTCGTCGCACCGAGCAGCAACTCGAAACGGATCGCCGGCACGATCATCGTGCTTTACGCACTGATCTCGATCGTGCCGCTGCTGTGGATCTTCGCCACCAGCTTCAAGACGCCGCCGGATTCGATTGCCTATCCGCCCAAGATCCTGTTCCAGCCCAGTCTTGAGGGCTACTGCAATTTGTTCACGACGCGGACCCGGCAGACGCCGGAATACATCAACTCGCTGGGTCCGGCGACGGGCTTCTGCGACGAGACCACGCGCAAGCGCAACATGGTGATCGCCGGTCCGTCCAACTTCCTGCCGCGCTTCGTCAATTCGCTGATCATCGCCTTCGGTTCGACCTTCTGCGCCGTGTTCTTAGGCACGCTGTCGGCCTACGGCTTCTCACGCTTCAAGGTGCCGCTCGCCGACGACCTCCTGTTCTTCATCCTGTCGACGCGCTTCATGCCGCCGATCGCCGTCGCCATTCCGATCTATCTGATGTACCGCGAGCTTGGCCTGTCGGACACCGCGCTCGGCATGATCCTGCTCTATACGGCGGTCAACGTGTCGCTGGCTGTCTGGCTGCTGAAGGGCTTCATCGACGAGATCCCGCGCGAATATGAAGAAGCGGCAATGATCGACGGCTACACGCGGCTGCAGGCCTTCTGGCGCACCGTGCTGCCGCAGGCGACGACCGGCATAGCCGCGACCGCCATCTTCTGCCTGATCTTCGCCTGGAACGAGTATGCGTTCGCAGCTCTCCTGACCTCCGGCACGGCGCAGACCGCGCCGCCCTTCATCCCGACCATCATCGGCGAAGGCGGCCAGGACTGGCCGGCGGTCGCGGCCGGCACGACGATCTTCCTGGTGCCGATCCTGGTTTTCACCATCCTGCTTCGCAAGCAATTGCTGCGCGGCATCACCTTCGGCGCGGTGCGCAAATGAGCTTGACCAAGCCTGGGAACCGCAAATCGCGCTGGCCGGCCTGGGCACGGCGCGGGCTGATGGCAAACATCGCGACAGCGCTGATCGCCATCGGCTTCCTGATGCTGTTCCAGCCCTTCGCGCTGTCGCTCTACACCTACTCCTTCATCACCATGCTCGCCGGCACCGTGATGTTCATCATCGTCTCCAAATTCCCGGAATAATCATGGCCGAAATCCGTGTCCAGCACCTGAGAAAGGCCTTCGGCGATTTCGTCGCCGTGCAGGATTCCAACTTCGTCGTCGAGGATGGCGAGTTCTTCGTCATGCTCGGCCCGTCCGGCTGCGGCAAGACGACGACCTTGCGCATGATCGCGGGGCTTGAGCTGCCGACCGGCGGCCAGATCCTGCTCGGCGGCGACGACGTCACCATGCTGCGGGCCCGCGAGCGCGACATCGCCTTCGTCTTCCAGCTGTTCGCGCTCTATCCGCACATGAATGTGCGCAAGAACATCGGCTTCCCGCTGCTGGCGCAAGGCATGCCTTCGGCCGAAATCCGCACGCGGGTCGAGGAAACGGCGAAGCTGCTGCGCATCGACCATCTGCTCAACAAATCCGTCTCCGGACTTGCCGGCGGCGACCGCCAGCGCGTCGCGCTCGGCCGCGCCATCGTGCGGCGGCCAAAATGCTTCCTGATGGATGAGCCGCTGGGAACCCTTGACACCGAATTCCGCGATTTGATGGTCCACGAGCTGCGCGAACTGCACAACCGCATCCATGCCACGACGGTCTATGTCACGCACGACCAGATGGAAGCGATGTCGATGGCCGACAAGATCGCGGTGATGAACCATGGCGTCATCGAGCAGTTCGGAAGCCCGCGCGAAATCTATGACCGCCCGGCGACCATGTTCGTCGCCGACTTCATCGGCTCGCCACCGATGAACTTTTTGGGATTTGGCGGCGGGCTCGCCAAGGGCGCCAGGGAGATCATCGTGCAAGGCGCGAAGGTCGCGGTGCCGGAGGTGCGCGAGGACATCGCACCTGGCGACATGGCGCTCGGCATCCGCCCTGAACACATCCGCTTCGACGACGCCTCAAAATTGCGCGGCGCCATCTACGGCACCGAATATCTCGGCACCACGCAGATCGTCGCGGTGGAGACGGCGGATGGCATCATCAAGGCACGCGTACCGGCCGAAATCAGGCTCGCCACCGGCGACCATGTCGGCCTGACGCTGAGCAGCGCGCGGCTGTCGCTGTTCGAGAAGGGATCGGGCCGCGCGGTGAGAACCGCGATCCACGATGTCGCCTCGGAACGGAGGGCCCAGCATGGCTGAGGTGCACATCAAGAACGTGACCAAGAGTTTCGGCGACCATGTCGCCGTCGACGGCCTCGACCTGCACATAGCAGATGGTGAATTCGTCGTGCTGCTCGGGCCAACCGGGGCCGGCAAGACGACGACGCTGCGGCTCATCGCCGGGTTGGAACGGCCAGACAGCGGCACGATCGAGATCGGCGGACACAATGCCACGACGCTGTCGCCGGCCGAGCGCGACACCGCCTTCGTCTTCCAGCAATATTCGCTCTATCCGCATCTGTCGGTGTTCGACAATCTCGCCTTTCCGCTGCGCTCGCCGGCGCGGAAAATGCCGGAAGACCAGATCCGCCGCCGGGTCGAGGAGGTGGCGAAGATGGTGCGCATCCATCACAAGCTCGCCAACCGCTCGACCAAGCTTTCGGGCGGCGAAATGCAGCGCGTCGCCATCGGCCGCGCGCTGGTGCACAAACCGTCCATCTATCTGATGGACGAGCCGCTGTCATCGCTCGACGCCAAGCTGCGGGCGGATCTGCGGCTCGAGCTGAAGCGCATCCAGACCGAGCTCGGCGCCACCATGCTTTACGTCACCCACGACCAGATCGAGGCGATGACGATGGCAGACCGCATCGGCATCCTCACCGAGGGCGTGCTGGTGCAGATCGGCTCGCCGCGCACCATCTATTCAGAGCCGGCAAACCTGCATGTCGCGGCGAGGCTCGGCCAGCCGGCGATCAATCTTCTGCCGACCGGGCTGCTGCCTGACGGCGGCGCACCGGCCGGCACCAAGACGATCGGCGCGCGCACCGAGCATCTGACGATCGCGAAGGCCGCGAATGGCCATGCTGACGGCGTTGTCGACTGGGTCGAGCATCTCGGTGACCAGAACCATTTGCATGTGACGGTAGGCACCAAGAAACTGGTGAC
>NZ_RZPB01000181.1:0-9111 GCF_003998535.1 Mesorhizobium sp. M7A.F.Ca.AU.002.02.1.1
GTCGATATTCTCGTCAACAATGCAGGCATCCAGCATGTCGCGCCGGTGGAAGAGTTCCCGATCGAGAAATGGGACGCCATCATTGCCATCAACCTGTCGTCGGCGTTCCACACCATCGCGGCCGCCATCCCGCTGATGAAAAAGGCCGGCGGCGGCCGGATCGTCAACATCGCCTCGGCGCATGGCCTGGTCGCGTCGCCGTTCAAATCGGCCTATGTCTCGGCCAAGCACGGCATCATGGGATTGACCAAAACCGTTGCGCTCGAACTGGCGCGCGAAAAAATCACCTGCAACGCCATCTGCCCCGGCTATGTGCTGACGCCGCTGGTCGAGGCGCAGATCCCCGCCCAGATGAAAGCCCATCAGATGGACCGCGAGACCGTCATCCGTGAGGTCATGCTGGACAAGCAGCCGACCAAGGAATTCGTCACGGTGGAGCAGATCGCGGCAGCGGCGGTGTTCCTGTGCTCGGACGCGGCGGCGCAGGTCAACGGCACGCAACTGTCGGTCGACGGCGGCTGGACCGCCGCGTGAGGCGCAAAACTCTCTCATCCACCCAAAGGGATAGATCAAGGACGACGCCATGACCAAGAACGGCAAGGCGGAGGAGACGAAGAAGATCAACGTAGCGCTTCAGGGCGGCGGCTCGCACGGGGCCTTTTCCTGGGGTGTGCTCGACCGGCTGCTGGAGGACGGACGGCTGGAGATATCAGCAGTGTCCGGCACCAGCGCCGGCGCCATGAACGCGGTGGCGCTGGCCGACGGATATGTGCGCGGCGGAGTCGAAGGCGCGCGGCAAAAACTTGACGATTTCTGGCGCGCGGTGGCGGCCAAGGGGCGGTTCAGCCCGGTGCAGCGCATGCCGTGGGACGTCGCCTGGGGCAACTGGTCGATCGAGAACACGCCCGGCTATCTCTTCTTCGATACCATGTCGCGGGTGTTCTCGCCCTATGTCGCCAACCCACTCGGCCTCAATCCGCTGCGCGACGTGGTGCAGCAGGAGATCGATTTCGAGAACGTCCGCGCCTGCAAGTCGATGGAACTGTTCATCTCGGCGACCAATGTCGAGACCGGACAGTTGCGCGTCTTTTCCGACGGGGAGATCGACCTCGATACGGTGATGGCCTCGGCCTGCCTGCCGCAATTGTTCCGCGCCGTCGAGATCAAGGGCGTGCCCTATTGGGATGGCGGCTATGGCGGCAATCCGGCGCTTTATCCGTTCTTCAAGACGGCTGCGACCGAGGACGTGCTTCTGGTGCAGATCAATCCGGTGGTGCGCGAGGGAACACCAAGAAGCGCCAACGAGATCCAGAACCGCATCGACGAGATCACCTTCAACGCCGGGCTGCTGCGCGAATTCCGCTCGATTGCCTTCGTCAAGGAGCTGATCGCCGCCGGCCGTCTGCCACATGGCGAGTACCGCGACATCCGCATGCACCGCATCGATGCCGACGAGGCGTTCAAGGACCTGTCGGCGTCCTCGAAGGTCAACGCCGAATGGGCGTTTCTGACCTACCTCAGAGATCTCGGCCGCACCGCCGCCAGCGACTGGCTGGAAGAGAATTACGACGCCGTCGGCAAGCGACCGACGCTCGATCTCTCCGGCGAACTGGATGACGGCTTCAAGCCGGTACGCGGTCCGGCACCCGGCCGGCGGGTCAAGGAATTTCTTGCGGCCCGCAAGAACCCGGAGGCAGAGCGCCGGCGCGCCTGAGCGACCAATCGATGTGCATCGATTGGTCCGCAATCATGCTTTCAAGGTCAGGTCGATCACCCTGATCAGGGCAGCGGCTGCCTGCCGCTGCCCTTCCGGATCTCTGATCCGCGCCTTCATGCCTTCCAGCCCGTCGAGCAGCATGTCGGCAAGCAGTTGCGCCGACAGGCCCCTGGCCGCCAGATCGACGCCGTTCCTGGCTGCCTCGCCCTCTATCGCGGCGCCGATGTGTTGGCCAAGCCCGCCGCGCCAGCAGCCCACCAGATCGCCAAGGCTCGATTTCATGTCCAGCAATTCGGCGCCGTGCGGCGAGGCAACGACCGCGCTCATCATCGAGATAAAGGCCTCATCGATGGCTCGCATCATGCGCTCGGTGAAAGGGCCGTCGCCGGATAGGGCAAACCTTGCCGCCTCGACCGAGCGCGACAGGATCATCATGGCGATGGCGCGGAAAATGTCGGTCTTGTTCTTGAACAGGAGATAGAGCGCCGGGCGCGACATGTCGGCGGCACGGGCAATGTCGTCCATGGTGGTGCGCGAGAAGCCATAGGCCAAAAACACCTTCATCGCGCCATCCAGAATACGGACGCGTTTGGGATCGGCGGTGGCGGTGTCTTCGATCTGGTTCATAGAGCAATTCTATCCTGCAAAATCCTAATTGACAAAATGACGAAATTTGTCAATCTGTATCGGAGCGAAACGGCCGGGAGGCCGCTTCGCCCTTGGCAGTGGACGACAACAAAGGGTATCCCCATGCGCCTCACCGTCGACGGTCAGTCATTCGATATCGACGCCGATCCGGACATGCCGCTGCTGTGGGCACTGCGCGATCTCATTGGCAAGACCGGGCCAAAGTTTGGCTGCGGCATCGCCGCCTGCGGCGCCTGCACTGTACATGTCGACGGTCAGCCGGTGCGTTCCTGTTCGTTTCCCGTCGGCGAGGTCGGCGGCGCCGTCACCACCATTGAAGGCATCGGCACGGCAGGCGGACTGCATCCGGTGCAGCAGGCATGGCTGGAGGAACAGGTCGCGCAATGCGGCTACTGCCAGGCCGGCCAGATCATGAGCGCGGTGGCGCTGCTCGATGAAGTCGCCGACCCGAGCGATGCCGACATCGACAACGCCATGGGCGGCAATCTCTGCCGCTGCGGCACCTATCCCAAAATCCGCTCGGCCATCAAAAAGGCCGCGGCGCTCAAGACGGCGGGGCTCTGACCATGGCCAGTGTCGGAAAGATCGCCCGCCGCACGTTTCTGATTGGCGCTGCCGCTGTCGCTGGCGGCGTTGCCGTCGGCTATTACTACTATCGCAAGCCGTTCCCGAACCCGCTCGAGGCCGAGCTTGGCAAGGGCGAGGCGACGTTCAACCCTTATGTGAAAATCGGCGCCGACAACACCATCACCATCGTCGCGCCGCGCGCCGAGATGGGGCAAGGCATCTCGACGACGCTTGCGGCCATGGTCGCAGAGGAACTCGACGTCGGGCTCGACCGGGTCATGGTCGAGCATGGACCGGCATCCCATGCCTATTACAACGCCGCGATCCTCGAGGAGGGCGGTCCGTTCGCCTTCTTCGATGAAAGCCTGACCGCGCAGGCGGTGCGTTCCGGTCTCGGTGTGGTCGGCAAATTCCTTGCCCTGCAGGGCACCGGCGGTTCGGCTTCGACACGCGACGGTTTTGACAAGATGCGGCAAGCGGGTGCCGCTGCCCGGCAGATGCTGGTCGCAGCGGCAGCGCAAAAACTGGGTGTCGCGGCGGCCGATCTGGAAACGGCCGACGGTTCGATCCTGCACAAGGCGTCGGGCAAATCGCTGACCTACGGCGCGGTCGCCGCGGCTGCCGCCGCGATGGCGCGGCCGGCCGAAGTCAGGCTCAAGGACCGGGCCGACTGGAAGCTGCTGGGAAAGCCGCAGAAGCGCATCGACATGCTGGCAAAGCTCACCGGGGCGCCGATCTTCGGCATCGATGTCCGGCTGCCGGAGATGGTCTACGGCACGGTCAAGATGAGCCCGCGCTTCTGGTCGAAGCCGGTCAAGGCGGACCTCTCCAAAGCCGAGAAAATGCCTGGGGTGATCAAGATCGTGCTGCTCGAGACGAATTACGGCCATGGCTTCGGTATCATCGCGAATAATACATGGGCAGCATTCAAGGCGGCCGAGGCGATCGACGCCCAGTGGTCCGATCCTGAATATCCGCTCAGCAGCGCCGCCATTTCAGATGTGCTGAAGCAGGCGCTTGCCACCAAGGGGTCGGTGATGCGCGACAATGGCGATGTCGAAACCGCCTTTGCCGACGCGCCGCGCGAAAGCATCATCGAGGCAGACTATGCCGTGCCCTATCTGGCGCATGCGACGATGGAGCCGATGAACGCCACGGCACAGTTCAGGGACGGTGCGCTCGACATCTGGTGCGGCAACCAGGCGCCGACCCTGGTGCGGCAGCTTTGCGCCAACGCGGTCGGCATCGAGCAGGACAAGATCAATGTGCACACCACCTTCATGGGCGGCGGTTTCGGCCGGCGCGTCGAGATGGACTACGCGCTGTGTGCCGCGCTGATGGCGAAGGAGACGGGCGGACGCCCGATCAAGGTGACGTGGACGCGTGAAGAAGACATGCGGCACGACGCCTATCGGCCGGCTGCTATCGGCAAGTTCCAGGCGCGGCTCGGTGACGATGGCATGCCGATCGCGGTCGACATGAAGATGGCCTCGCCATCGGTGATTGCCGGTACGCTGCGCCGGCTGTTCCCCTCGGTATCGCCGCTCGGTCCCGACAAGACCATTGTCGATGGCGCCTATGACCAGCCCTACACGATCCCGAATTATCGGGTCAGGGGTATCGCGGCGCCGGTCTCCATCCCTGTCGGCTCCTGGCGTTCGGTCGGCAGTTCGGTCAACGGCTTCTTCCATGAGGGCTTCATGGACGAGATCGCGGTCGCCGGAAAAATCGATCCGGTCGAGATGCGCAAGAGACTGATGGCCGCCTATCCCTCGGCGGTGAAGGTGGTCGAGAAAGTCGCCGCGATGGCGAAATGGGGCGAGGCGCTGCCCGCCGGCAAGGCCAAGGGCATGGCCTTCACGCTGTCCTTCGGCAGTTGGGTCGGCGAGATCGTTCAGGTGGCGGACACGCCGGCCGGCATCCGCATCGAGAAGGTGTGGATCGCTGCCGATGTCGGCACCGCGCTCGATCCCGGCATCATCGAGGCGCAGTTGATTTCCGCCGCCATCTACGGCCTTTCGGCGGCGATGGGTCAGGAAATCACCTTCGCCGACGGCATGGTCGAACAGTCGAACTTCCACGATTTCGATGCCATGCGGATCTTCCAGTGCCCGGTCTTCGAAGTCGCCATCCTGGAAAATTTCCACAAGATGGGCGGCGTCGGCGAGATCGGCACACCGCCGGCGGCTCCAGCACTCGCCAACGCCATCTTCGCGCTCACCGGAAAGCGCATCCGCACGCTGCCGCTGTCGAAAACGGTGGCCTTCGCATGAAGAAGCTCCTCATCATGCTGACGCCTGCTGCCATGCTCGTGCTCGCAGCGCCGTTTGCGATTGCGCAAGAGAGCCAGACGCCGGCGCCGGCGACCGTCGACGCGGCGAAAGGCCTGCCCGAATGGGACAAGGTCTATGCGGTGTTCTCGCATCCGCGCTGCGCCGACTGTCATGTCGCGGACGACCGGCCGCGATGGTCGGGTGCGCACTATCGCGGTACGCGCGTTCACGCCTTCAATGTCCAGCGCGGTGCTGACGGGTCGGGCTTCGGCAATCCGGGCCTGCGCTGCACGACTTGCCATTTCTCCAGCAATTCCAAGGCATTGCACGGGCCGCCCGGGGCCGAGAACTGGCATTTGGCGCCGGCCGAGATGGCCTGGTTCGGCAAATCCTCGGCCGAAATCTGCGCCCAGATCAGGGATCCCCTGCGCAATGGCAACCGCAGCTTGAAGGACATCGCGCTGCATGTTCGCGACGACAGATTGGTCGCCTGGGGCTGGGCGCCGGGGCCGGATCGTGAACCGGCTCCGGGCTCTGCCGAAGCGACCTATCAAGCGATCGAAGACTGGGCCGCGGCGGGCGCATCTTGTCCGCCGGGGCAATGATCTTGCAACTTTCAGACTATATTGCGGTGCAACTTTGATGTAGAAGCGCGCTTCGCCGATCACGGCAAATTGAACACGGCTTGGCGCGCACCCATATCGGCGACGCGCCCGCGTTATGAGGACGCTGGCCGAACCCGCAGTGGAAAACAACGACGATGCCGAGAATCAGGTTTCACAAGCTTGCAGCCATTGTTGTGCTCATTGGTTTCGCGGCGTGGATGGCGACAGGCGAGTTTTCGTCGGTCGGCAGCGTAGCCGCCAACAAAGCCAAGGCAGCCGGAGCCGAACAGGCCAAGGCGCCGGACGCGGCCAAGCCGAAGACGGCTGAAGCCGAGCCGAAGGCACCGCTGCGCACCGTTGCGGTGGTGACGCCGCCACGCAAGACCTATGCACGCGCCATCCGCATTTCCGGGCTGACCGAAGCCGACAAGCGGGCGGTGCTGGCGACGCGCGTCGCCGGTGTCATCGACAAGCTGCCTGTCAAGCAAGGCGATCACGTCAAGACGGGGGATCTGGTACTGATGCTTGCGGCGGAAGAAAAGATCTCGATGGTCGACAATGCAAAGCAGTTGGTGGTGCAGCGCCAGGCCGAGTTGGACGCAGCCTTGCGGCTGATGAAGACCGGCAATCTGCCGAAGCTGCAGCTCGACACCGCGCGCTCGAACCTGACCTCGGCGCAGTCGCAACTGGAAACGGCACAGGCCGAACTCGACCGCAACGAGGTGAAGGCGCCCTTCGACGGCGTTATCGACCGGGTGCCGGTGGAACTTGGCAGTTCCATCATGCAGGGCGGCGAGGTGGCAACCATCCTCAAGCTCGATCCGGTGATTGCCCGCGGCGAAGTCAGCGAGCGCGATCTCGGCTACCTGAAACTCGGGGACAAGGCCACCATACGGCTGGTCAGCGGCCAGACTGTCGAAGGCACCGTGCGCTACATCAGCCGCGACGCCTCTTCGGCGACCCGCACCTTCCGCGTCGAGGTTGCCGTCCCCAATGCCGACGGCTCCGTGCCGGCCGGCATGACGGCGGAAATCGCACTCAGCGCGTTGCCGACCGATGCGGTGCTGCTGCCGCGCTCGGTGGTGACGCTCGGCGACAAGGGCGACCTCGGCATCCGTGCCGTCGGCAAGGACAACAAGGTTGCGTTCTTCCCCATCGACCTCGTCGACGACACGCCGACCGGCCTGGTGCTTGGCGGCATCCCTGCCGATGCGCGCATCATCGTTGCCGGCCAGGAACTGGTGAAGGAAGGCGATGAGGTCAAGCCGGTCGAAGCCGACCAGGCAACCATCCAGAAACTGCTGGGCGAAGCGACCGCCGGCACGCAGTAGCATGGGGTACGGCGGACAGACCCCGGGCGGGGACACTTGGCTGCGACGCAGCTCGTGAAATTCAAGAACAGGCGTTAGCCATGGATATCGTCAGACTCGCAATCAACAATGCCCGCCTGACCATTTCGGTCCTCGTCTTCCTTCTGCTCGCCGGCTGGGTCGCCTATCAGTCGACGCCGAAGGAAGCCGAGCCCGACGTTCCGATTCCGATGATGTATATCAGCCTGATCTATCAGGGCATTTCGCCTGAGGATTCGGAGCGCCTTCTGCTGCGGCCGATGGAAAGCAAGCTGAAGAGCCTGAAAGGCCTCAAGGAAATGCGCTCGGCCGCCTTCCAGGGCGGCGGCTATGTGCTGGTCGAGTTCCAGCCGCAGACAAATCTGGCGACGGCCTTGCAGGACACGCGCTCCAAGGTGCAGGACGGCAAGGCCGACCTGCCGCAGGCGGCCGAAGAGCCGGTCGTTACCGAAGTCAACATCTCCGAATTCCCCGTCCTCGTCGTCACCCTGTCGGGCGAATTGCCCGAACGCGTGCTGACCGCCGCCGCGCGCGAACTGCGCGACCGTATCGAGGAAGTGCCAGGCGTCCTGGAGGGCTCGTTGCAGGGTTCGCGCGACGATCTTGTCGAAGTCGTCATCGATCCGATGAAACTGTCGTCCTACGGGTTGCAACTCGATCAGCTGATCGGCGCTGTCGGGGCCTCCAACAGTCTGGTCGCCGCCGGCAATATCGAAGGCTCGGAAGGCAAATACGCCGTCAAGGTGCCGTCACTGATCGAGACGCCCGAGGACGTGGCGGCCTTGCCCGTGGTCGCCGGCCCCAATGCCGTGGTGCAGGCCAAGGACATCGCGACGATCCGCTCGACCTTCGCCGATGCCACGACGATCACGCGCCTCAATGGCAAGCCGGCCATCGCCATCGAAGTCAAGAAGCGCATCGGCGCCAATCTGATCGACACGCTCGCCAAGGTGAGGGAGGTGTCCGACGCCTACGTCAAGACGATGCCGCAAGGCATGAACGTCACCTACACGCAGGACAAGTCGGTCTTCGTCAACCAGTTGCTCGGCGATCTGCAGAACCACGTCATGATCGCCGTCATCCTGGTGTTCATCGTCATCCTCTACGCGCTGTCGGGTCGTGCCTCGCTGCTGATCGGCCTGGCCATTCCGTCGTCTTTCCTGATCGGCATCCTGCTGCTGGCGATGATGGGCTACACGATCAACATGATCGTGCTGTTCAGCCTGATCCTGGCTGTCGGCATGCTGGTCGACGATGCCATCATCGTCACCGAGTTCGCCGAACGGCGGATGAGCGAAGGCATGCCGAAGGCGGAAGCCTTCGCATTGGCCGCCAAGCGCATGGCCGGTCCGGTCATTGCCGCGACGATGACGCGCATAGCCGCCTTCTCGCCACTGCTGTTCTGGCCGGGCATCATCGGCGACTTCATGAAGTACATGCCGATCACCCTGATCGTCACGCTATCGGCCTCGATGCTCTATGCGCTGGTGTTCGCGCCGACGCTGGGGGCGATCTTCGCCAAGGCGCCGGAGCATCATGAGGATGATAATCGCGACGGCTGGTACATGGCGATCGTCAAGCAGGCGGTGCGGTTTCCGATTACGGTGGTTTTGCTGACGGTCGCTCTGCTGTTCGGCGTCGGCTTTGCCTATTCGAAATATGGCGCCGGTGTCGAATTCTTCCCCAGTGTCGAGCCCGACTACGGCCTGCTCTACGTGCACGCGCGCGGCAACCTTTCGCTGGCCGAAATGGATACGGCGACCAAGATTGCCGAAAACAGGATGCTCGGCTGGCCCGGCATCAAGTCGGTCTACACCCGCGTCGGCAAGACACAAGGCGGCGGCCAGGATGTCCCTGAAGACGTCGTCGGCGTCATCCAGTACGAATTCATAGATTGGCGCGAGCGCAAGCCGGCGAACCAGATCCTGAACAATGTGCGCGGCGGCATGGCC
>NZ_RZPB01000182.1:0-9103 GCF_003998535.1 Mesorhizobium sp. M7A.F.Ca.AU.002.02.1.1
TTCGAAGCCTACGCGGCGCACCTCCTCCAGACCGGCACATTCGATGCCGATTTCGTCCTGGATGACCACATCGTGATCGCCACTATCAAAGAAAAATCGTGCCATCCGAAAGCTTCCGTCACCACTAAGCTGCGGGGTTCCTTTGGTGCAGGTACGTCGTTTCGAAATCACCTGCACGAGTGAGGCCGGGCCAATCAAGAGCCTGCACCCTTGGGCCTGTGGTGGCGATGAGGCCTCTACGTCGAAGTTCCTGAAGCATTCGGTTGACGTGGACTGTAGACAAGCCCAATGCATCGCCAAGTGCTGCCTGGGTAATGGGAAGATCCGCGACGTGATCCTGGATGCGTCCAACCGAGCGCAAGCGAAAGATCAGTTCGCACAAGATGTGAGCCATGCGCGTATAGGCCTCGCGTCGTCCCACATTCGTAACCCATTCCCTGTAAATCGCTGCATCGATCAGCGTCGAGCGCCAAAAAGCCGTGGCGATTCGGGGATGCTGTTCGCAAATGGCGCGAAGAGCGTCATGTCGCATGAAGCCCAGTCTGGCTGCTGTCAGGGTCGTGAAATTGCAATCCATGACCGACAGATGCAGTCCGTGCAGATCGGGAATGTCCCCAGCCACAAAGAAGGATGTAATCTGCCGTTTGCCATCGCCGGTAAGTTTGGTGGAACCGAGCAGGCCATCCAAAACCACGAACGAATTGACAGGGCGGTCACCCTCACGCACCAGGTCGTAATTGGCAAGAAAATCCTTCTCCTGAATTTGGATGTCTTTCAAAACATCAATATCGCCCTCTCGGAGATCCGAGATGCTCTGGAGCTTGCGGATAAGTACATCCGAGGATGAAGTGGGTGACAAAGTGGCTACCTAGCTGATGTTGGTTATCGAACTTGCATCCGCGTCAAAAGTTCCGGATAGCCGTAACGAGGCGCCGGACTGCTGGTCGGGAACTGGGAATTCAGGATGCCGAGGCAGGTCCTTGGCCGGGACTTCATTGCACGGGGCACAGGAGTGCTGCACACCCATAATCGAGCCCCTCGAGCAGCGCATTAACCTATGACATAGGCTGCGCTCGCAATGGTCGCTGCGACATCACATGAGGTGGTTGATCCGCCAAGGCCTGACGCTGCAACCTCACCTATGAGGGCCAGATGGCTCCGGCCAGGCATCAGGCAAAAGGCGTCTCACCTGAAGCGAGAAATCCGGCCTTGCAAATGGGCATCTCAACGAGCCCGCTTGAGGTCCGGCCGCGCAATGTCGCCACACGGTTGACGAGCGGCTATCTATTGGCGTCACTCATGGTTCATCAGGCGTCTCCAAAATCCGGCCTGGTGGGGAATCGAACTTTCTGCCGATCAGCGGGCTTTCGGATATGTCCGTCGGAAACGATGTGGAGAAATTGATGCGGAACCTTATACTGGCCTTCGCAGCACTTGCCCTACCCGCGTGCCAATCGGCTCCTGAACCGCTGCAATCCGCCGCTATCGAACCTGCTGCCATTCCCTCCCAATCCGCCTTGGATCCTGCCGTTGTTCCCCCCGGCCCGGCAATAATGGATCAATCCGTGGCAATCATTCCTCCTTCAAAGGGCGTTCCAACAAAGTACGCTGCTTTTTCGGGCAATTGGGTCGGGCGATTGGAAGGCACATATGAAGGTAAACTGTCTGTTCAATCTGTTTCTTCAAACGGAAAGGTGACCGTAACCTACGCATGGGGAATTCTGAGCGATGACAATCCGGGTGAGGCCGCGGGCGAAGGAAAAATTGTAGGGAATACGTTGAAGCTGGGGCGCCTCCCGAATGGCGCGGACGTCAGTTTTAGGATGATGCCCGACGGCACGCTGTCCGCAACCCATACGCTCGCCGGCCAGACCTATACGGGCATGTTCATCAGGCAGTGATCAAAGAAGATACGGCCGCGTTCCCGCGGTTTTTGATCCGAGCATCCCGCGCCCTTGGACCATCTCCCATAGCGGCCCTTGAAATGCCAGTCCCTGGCGTCATAGCCGCTACGTTCGAGGACCGTGGCGGCCCCGGACCGAAGCATTTCCTCAACATGGAGGTCAGGAGACCCGCCTGACCGCCCACGTCCCAAAACACACCACCGATGCCAATCCCCATTAATTCTGAGGGGCTGCGGGGCGTTTCGGCGCGGCTTGCACGGGGTTCGCGCAGGTTCTGTTGGGACCCGGTTTGCGTACGTTATCGAAGGTGTGCGGTGTTGGTTCGCCCCAGGTGGACCTGCTTTGCACCGCCTGCGACAGTCCCTAGCGAATGGCGCTATCCTCGCTGCCGCGAATCGGACGCGGGCTTTTTTCTTGTTTCGTGAAACGAAAGGTCATTCCGCAAGTTGGCTTCCCAAAGGAGGAACCCAATGAAAAAGGATGGCGATGGCCGAGTCGAAAAGGGCAATCAGCAATTGCTTGCCCGACGTCTGTCTGAAGAAGTCGGTATTTCAGAGCCGGATGCGCGCGGTCTGATCAAGCTTATCGGCACGGATTGGAATTCGCTGCTTCGTGAAGCCCGATTTCTGAAAGAGAGGCACTAGAACGCTTCTGCCGGTCACATGATCTCGACTGAAAATATTATTGCTCTCGCGGCGGTAGTTTCTGGGCGCCGCCGGCTGTGAGCGAAGAACATGCTTCCGCCCCATCGGAGGGTGTCATGACTGCTCCCGCTACCACGCGCCTTTAGAAGGCAGCGTCGACGACAAAACCCGTGTGATGTGGCTGCTGCACTCCGGAGCGCACTTCGAAGAAGCCACTTTAAAGACATGCTACGGGGTAGAGGCTGTTGAGCCGCGCACCTTATGGCTGGATCATCTCATTGCCAGAACAGGACCGTCCAAGGGAACTGCTGCAGGTGGCGCCTGGTGGGATATTGTCACTGGCATCCGACGAAGGCTAGTGGGTCATACCTCGGCCGGGCCCGCACTATTGGTCCGTCCATGGCGCGGCCTTCTTGGGAGAAGAGATTGACCCGTGGGTACGGGTTGGCTCACGCGCGACTGTGTCGCGTAGCGTCGCAGGCGGACCGAAGCGATGGCGCGATGAAGAGGCGCAGGCCAACCGCCGTTGATCTTCAGGCCGTAAGCCCGGCCCCACACCTCAAACGTTGAAGCCGTTCGCTCGGCACTCGACGCCGTGCCCGTCAGAGGCGTGAGCCTTGACCGTGGGTTCATCTGCAGTGACTGGCAAAGGTAAGATCATCCGAGCCGGCGCCGCATCCCTCCATACAGCTTGCGGCTTGCTCAACTGCGACTGATTTATGCCGATCGTCGGCGCGTTGCGATGGCACCTCGTAGGAAGGGTCTGCCCGGATAACCGGCTCCAGATCGTGGGGGAAGTTCGGCGCATGGACAGGCAGTGCTTCGGCCGAATTGTCGCCCTTTTGAGCCATCGCTGGAAGGATTTCAGCGATCTCGACCAGGATTTCCTTGAGCAGATGTCTCATCTGCGCGCCCGCCCTGCGGCCCCTTGCTATGGCGATCAAACTTGCTGACGTAGCCAATGTTCCCGCTTGAGCTGAATGGCGCGCGCTCTGCCGGCAAAGATCGAAGGAGCGGCTTGACGCGACGGGCCTCGTCCCTCTCGCCTGCATGATCGATATTGGAAAGTCGAAATTTGAACGGACTGTTGCCTGCCTTCGCCGGAGCGTTGGATGATCCGATCACGGCATGTGCCTGACCCCCGACTTGCCTCGCGCAGCTTCTTCCCTGGCTGCTGTCTGCCTCTGACGGGGTCGACGGGAACAAAGGCTCGATCATCCGGTTTGGAACCATCCCGTTAAGCACAGGACGAAAGTGCAGCCTGGCGGATGAGATACGGCAGCCGGATTGCTCATGGCTGCTTCGATCTGCATTCGGCAGCCGAGACTGAGCCCAAATGCCTGCAGGAGACTTCGTATGAGCGAAGCACGACACAGCGAAGGCAATGAGGTGACTTCGATTGCGGGCACGTCGCCCTTCGCCAGTTTTTTCATGGCTGGCTTTGAGTGCTCGTCGCACCGGCGCAAGGACGGCGTCCGCCTCGATCTTATCCGTGCGACCTCGCACTATTTGCACGCCCTGGGCGACTACCGCCGTTGCGCCGAACTCGGTCTTCGTACCGTCCGCGACGGGTTGCGCTGGCACCTCATCGAAACCGCTCCTGGAAACTATGACTGGTCAAGCTGGACGCCGATGGTCGAAGCAGCGCAATCGGCAGGTGTCCAGGTCATCTGGGACATCTTCCACTACGGATGTCCAGACCACGTTGATCAAGGGTCGATGCATTTCATCGATGCCTATGCCTCGTTCGCTGCAGAAGCTGTGAGGGTTCATCGTTCAATCGCCGGTACAGCGCCTTTGTTGTGCCCGATCAACGAAATCTCGTTTTTCGCCTGGGCTGTTGAGGTTGGCTATTTCCCGCGCGTTGGCCCGAAGAAGCGGGGATGGTTCAAGAGGCACCTCGTGAGAGCTGCAATAGCTGGCGTTCGCGCGATGCGCGAGGTCGATCCCGCTTGCAGATTTGTCTGGGCCGAGCCGCTTATCCACATTGCCCCTCGCGACCGGACGCGGACCGAACGGCGTCGGGCCGAAAATGCCCGTCTCGGACAGTTCGAAGCTTACGACATGCTGCTGGGCCGGGCAGAGCCCGAGTTGGGGGGCAGCGACGATGTTGTCGATGTCGTTGGCCTGAATTTCTATCCGCACAATCAGTGGTACCTCAACGGGCCGACGATTCCCATGGGGCACCACGAGTACCGTGCCCTATCCGAGATGCTGATCGAGGTCGCGCATCGATATGGCAAGTCGATGTTCATCGCCGAGACCGGCTCCGAGGGATCAGGCGGGGCGGCGTGGCTCCATTATGTCTGCGACGAGGTGCGTGCCGCAATTGACCTCGAAGCGCCGATCGAAGGTATTTGCCTATACCCGATAACCGCCTATCCGGGCTGGGACAATTCGCGGCATGCGGAGGTGGGATTGTTTTCGGTCGTCCAGGCGGACGGCAGTCGGCACGTCCGCAAGCCCATCGCGCAGGAATTGGCCCGCCAGCGAGCTTTGTTCGCGGCGAACCTGACGCGTTAATACATGAGCGGCACGAGGGATGTTGCGAGCGCCTGTCGGCGCCGCCTTGCCACGCTCGATGCTCCCAGGTACGTCCGGGTGGCGAGCTACAGCGCCCCTTCGGCCAACGACGCCTTCCCCGCGCTCGCCCATTCCGGGACGCTCTTCTGGATGCGGGCGAAGGTTGCCAGGGCCTGCCCGACCACCTGATCCATGTTGTAGTAGCGGTAGGTTGCCAGGCGACCGACAAACCACACGTCGGGACAGGTTGCGCCAAGCGCTTCGTAGCGCTTGAAGAGCTCTTCGTTTTCGGCCCGCGGCACCGGATAGTACGGGTCCCCGATATCGGTAGGATATTCGTAGGTCAGACTGGTCCGCGCGTTCTGCTGGCCGGTCAGATGTTTGTACTCGGTGATGCGGGTGTAATCTTCCGTCTGGGGATAGTTGACGACGGCAACCGGCTGAAACTGCTCTTGGTCGAGGGTGACGTGCTCGAAGCGGAGCGAACGATAAGGAAGACGCCCCAGCCGCCAGCCGAAGTACTCGTCGATCGGGCCGGTATAGATCAGGCGGTTGAACGGTATCTCGTCACGAATTTCGCGGAAGTCGGTCTGCAGCATGATCTTGATGTTCGGATGGTCGAGCATGCGCTCGAACATCCTCGTGTATCCGCCGGCAGGCATCTTCTGGAAGCTGTCGCTGAAATATCGGTCATCGCGGTTGGTCCTGGTCGGCACTCGTGCCGTCACCGATTTGCTCAGCTGGTTCGGATCGACGCCCCATTGCTTTCTGGTGTAGCCACGGAAGAATTTTTCGTAGAGTTCGCGTCCCACGGTGCTGACGACAACATCCTCGGCCGTTCGCACGTCCTCTACCGTTTCGCGTCGCGACGCGAAGAACTCCTCCAACTGTGCAGAATTCAGTTCGAGGCCATAAAGGCGGTTTATCGTGTCGAGATTGATCGGGATGGGGAGCAGTATCCCATCCACCGCCGCCAGAACCCTATGCTCGTATGTGCGCCATTGGGTGAACTGCGAGAGGTAGTCCACGATCGACTGGCTGTTGGTGTGAAAAATATGTGGCCCATAGCGGTGGATGAGGATGCCGGCTTCATTATAGCAATCATAGGCGTTGCCGCCGACATGGCTGCGGCGATCGACCAAGAGAACGCTTTCATGACGCTGCGAGGCTATTCTTTCGGCAAGCACGCTGCCGGCAAACCCCGCGCCGACGATCAGCCAATCGAACATGGCTATGCGCTCCTGCGCAACGGGACGACCTTCTTGCGTCGGTAGGCGCCCTCAATGTGAGCGGCCATGGCCGTCCATGTTCTTTCCCACGACATGTCAGCCAGATAGGCATCGACTTGCGGCAGCAGCATCTCACGCGGTCGCAAAAGCATGGAGCGCAGCTTGCTCTCCAAGTCGTCACTGTCGGCGATTTCCACCAGTCCAGCAGCGCCGTAGCTGCGCACGACGTCAACGATCGCCGTCGAGATTACGGGCAGGCCCGCAGCCAGGAACTCTGGCGTCTTGGTTGGGCTGATGAACCGGGTCGCCTCGTTGAGTGCAAACGGCATCCAGCCGGCATCCCAATGGCGCAGATAATCGGGCAGGTCGCAGTAGGCCTTGGCACCCAACCAATGCAGGTTGTCGGCCTTCGGCAGGATTGCAGGATCGATTTTGACCACGGGGCCAATCATGACGAAATGCACGTCCGGCATCGTCCGCGCCGCTAGCGCCACGAGTCCGGCGTCCAGCCGCTCGTCGATGACGCCGAAATACCCCACCCTCGGGTGAGGAATGCCGGCCTGATCGGCTGGGTCCTTTCCTGGCAGCCTTGCCTTGTGAAAATGTTTCACGTCGATGCTGCTCGGAAAGGGGTAAATAGCCTGATGCAGGCGGCGCTTGGTCTCGAACAGGCTCAGGCCACCGGTGAAAACGAGATCGGCGCGGCGCAGAAGTGCCTTTTCCATCTGCGCCAGTTCGGGCGGCGCATTCTTGAAAGCGGAGAGTTCGTCCATGCAGTCGTAGACGCATATGTCTGGGTCAAGAAACTCCGTGAAGCGGAGAGCCATCGGCGTGTAATACCAGGCGATCAGCCGGCTGTGCGGCATAGAAGCTATGATCTGCTGAACAAACCTCCGCTGCACGGCATCTGATTTCGCGGCCGACGCGCCGAGCGGCAGCACTGGTGTCACGATCAGGATGTTTGGCGATGCCTCGCTCGTCCGCATCTGCGGCTGTGGCAGTTCTTCGAAAACAGGCTCCTCAAAGTAGACCACTCTCTGCTGCTCTGATGCGAGGGTGAGGATATGCTGCGGCCGTTGATGAACGAAATTCCATCGCAAGTGGGAGAAGCAAACCAGTAGATTTTCCCTGCCAGTGTGTTTACTGGCGGATACCCTGCCCAAGGCTGCTTCCATTGAGATGTTCCTTCCCGTAATCTTTAGTTTATGTTACGACTAACATTTGTTAAGCGCGGATCGAGGAGAAATAGACTTCGATGCCAGGTCCTAACTTTCCAGCGCGTGAGTTGTTCCAAGGTGAAGTGAAGAGCTCTCGGTCACCGCTCGGATGACGAATGCGACCATATTTCCGCGAAGCTGAGAACGCTCGCCGCGCATCGCCGGGCTTTGAAAGCGTGAGCGACGGCGGAATGTCGGTGGAGAACGGACCTGCCGTATTTGCGTTGAAGTCGCTGGCTATAAAATGTGCAGGACATCAAGTTGATTCGCCCGCATCGCTGGCGAGTCCGTGCCAGGCGAATTCCGGGGCTGATATGAAGATCGACTTTGCGACCAACGCTTTTCCGCTGTTTCATCCGCAAAGCGTGGATGATCTCAAGGACCCTTGCCCCGTCTTTGATGGCAGCCTGTGGCACGTCTTCGGCTCGAGCGGCACGGTGACCACCGAGACGTGGACGATACTGCACGCCACGGCGCCGGACCTTTATGGGCCGTGGACCGAGCATCAGTCGATCGAGCTTCCAATCAATGGGAGTGGTGTTGCGGCTCCGGGGGTCATCCACGAAAGCGGCGTCTTTCACATGTTCATCCAGACCGAGTTCATGAAGTCTGGCGGCCGCTGCGAGCATGCGGTTTCCAATGACGGGTTCCAGTGGGTGGTTCTTAGCCCCGCAATCCTCGCGATCCCGGACACGGAGGAAGATGGCATTTACGATCCGCATCCCGCACTTATTGGCGGCAAGCGCTACCTCGTCTATTCCGCCATGCCAAAATTCACCAGGGTGCCGCAGCCCGACATCTATCTCGCACGCAGCCAATCCGACTCATGGTTCGGTCCCTGGAAGCGGATCGGCAAGATCCTCGACCACAATGATGTGCCTCACCACAACACAAGAGAGGATCCCGACTATGAATGGGGCATTGAGGGCGCACAACTGGTCGAATTGCCGGACGGTCGCGTGCTTCTCAATGCCACTTGCTTTCTGCCCAATGGCCTTCGCGGGAACCGGCAACGCGTGTTTTTTGCCATCGCGGATAACGTTGCTGGACCTTACGTCTCGATCGGCCCGGTGCTGGAACCAGGCCAGCCGGGAGAGAACGGCCACTCGACAGTGATGATCGAAGGCAGCCAGCTTTCACTGTTTTATCAGAGCCGGGTCGCCACGACTGATCATCGGTGGCGCTACGGCTTGGCCAGATGTGACGTCGCTCTGCTTTCCAGGGTCGCGTGATCCGGTCGGCGCCACTCGTACCGACTGCATCAACGAACTGGACGGCTCGCATTGCGAATAAGCGTCCGTGGCTCGAGACATTCCCGCGGAAAACTGCCGGAATTAAGTGTTCCTCGCACGGAACAATGCATCAGAGCTGAGGTTCGGCTGACTTCCAACCAGGAGTCAGCCATGTATTACACCGACAAGAAATTGCAGTACCCGGTTCGTGTGGAAACGCCCAATCCAGTCTTTGCCCGTGCCTTGCAGCAGGCCATCGGCGGAGTAGAAGGCGAGATCCGCGTGGCCTTGCAGTATTTCTTCCAGGCATGGGGATGCCGCGGGCCGGCCAAATACCGCGACCTGTTGTTGAAC
>NZ_RZPB01000183.1:0-9098 GCF_003998535.1 Mesorhizobium sp. M7A.F.Ca.AU.002.02.1.1
ACCAATTGCAGGATGAGCGGCGTCAGGATCAGCTGCATGGCAAGATCGAGCTTGTTGCCTGGCACCACGATGGAATTTGGCCGCGACATGAACGAGTCGTGGATCATCGACAGCAGATACGGAAAATCGATGCCGCGCGGATTGGCGAAGCGGATAACCAGCATCGATTCGTCGGGTGTCGGAATCCAGCGCGCGATGAACGGGTTGGACGTATCGACGATCGGCACGCGCTGGAAGTTGATGGCGGTCTGCGAGAATTGCGGGACAATGTAGCGGACATAGTCGGGCATCCGGCGCAGGATCACGTCCATCACCGCCTCGGTGGAATAGCCGCGTGTCGAACGGTCGCGATGGATCTTCTGGATCCATTCGAGATTGATGACCGGCACGACGCCGATCTTGAGATCCGCATGCTTGGCCAGATTGATCGTGTCGGTGACGACACAGCCGTGCAGCCCCTCGTAGAAGAGCAGGTCGCTGGGAGCGAATTCGCGCCATTCGGTAAAGGTTCCCGGTGGCGTGCCGTGCTGCTTTTCCTCTTCCTCATCATGAATGTAGGTGCGGGTCTTGCCGGTTCCGCGACGGCCATATTCCGCGAACACCTCTTCGAGAATTCCGAGTTCGTTGGCCGCGGCATTGAAATGGGTGAAGTTCGGGTTGCCGGCCTTTTCCTCCTCGGCCACCTTTGCCTTCATCGCCGCGCGGTCGTAGCGGTGAAATGCGTCGCCTTCGATGAAAGCGGCCTCGATGTTCTCGCGCCGGAAAATCAGCTCGAAGATGCGCTTGACCGAGGTCGTGCCGGCGCCCGACGACCCGGTGATGGTGATGATGGGGTGCTTGGCTGACATGGTGCAGCTCAGGCTCTGAACAGGCCGCGGCGGCTGAACAGCGGCGCACGCTCACCGATGTTGCTCGGCTCTGTGTGGTAGCGCGTGATGCGCGCGACTTCCCGCGCCGACCCGAAGATCATCGGCACGCGCTGATGCAGGCTCTCGGGCTCGATTTCCAGGATGCGGGTGATCGCGTCGGTGGCGGCACCACCAGCCTGCTCTATGAGATAGGCGATCGGGTTGGCCTCGTAGACGAGGCGCAGCCGTCCCTGACCATAGCCCTTGCGCCGATCGCCGGGGTAGAGAAAAACGCCGCCGCGCATCAATATGCGGTAACAGTCGGCGACCAGAGAGGCGATCCAGCGCATGTTGAAATCCTTCTCGCGCGGTCCTTCGGTGCCCTCCAGGCAGTCGTCGACATAGAGCCGCACAGCCTCGTCCCAGTGCCGGTAGTTGGCGGCGTTGATGGCGAACTCCTGAGTGCGTTGCGGAATGATCCGGCTTTCATAGGCCTGGACGAAGGTGCCGAGCCTTGTCGAGAAGACGAAGACATGCGTGCCGCTGCCGAGCGACAGGACGAGTGCCAGCTGCGGCCCATAGATGAAGAAACCGGCGCCTAGCTGGTTCACGCCCGCCTGCAAGAAAGAGGCGGCCGGATCAGCGTCCGGCGCGCCAGTTGCGGTCAGGAGCGAGAAGATCGTTCCGATCGACACGTTGGTGTCGATGTTGGAAGAGCCGTCGAGCGGGTCGATCGCAATGGCGAGTGGCGCTTGCCTGTCGAGCAGGACTGGCTGCTCCAGCTCCTCGGAGGCGTAAAGCGCCACCGGCGCACGGCGCATGGCGTCGAGGAAGATGTCGTCGGAGAAGACGTCGAGATCCTTCTGGACGTCGCCGTCGGCATTGGCGCCACGGGTCTCGGCAAAGGCGGCGCCGAGCACCCCTTGGTTGATGGTGTTGCGGACCTTGATGGCGGCCTGTGTCAACTGACGGACGGTCGTCACAACGGCCGAGCGGAATTCGTCTGGCTGGCCGAGATAGGAGTTCAGAAAAGCGTCGAGCGTTGCCGCTGGCATCGTAACCTCCCCTCCGGCCGCATCTCCTCGGAGCGGCTGGACTGGAGGAATGGAAACAAACGTCACACGATAAGTAAAATTCAATAACTTTACCTGGTCAGTAAAAATAACTTAGTATGCGACATGAGAAACCTCACGCTCAAGCATTTCAAGACCGTCCAGGCAATCATCAAGTGCGGCAAAATTGTCAGCGCAGCCAAGATGTTAGGCCTGTCTCCTCCAGCGCTGACAATCCAACTGCGACAAGTGGAGGAAGAATTCCAGCTGGCTCTGTTCGACCGAACGTCGGACGGCATGCGTCCCACTGCCGCAGGTCTGGCTTTCGTCGAGACAGCGCAGGTTATCGAGGAGCATCTCGGTTTGCTCGAAGACAAGATGGATGCCATCAAGGGCGTACGCACCGGCAGCTTGAGGCTCGGCGTCGTTTCCACAGCCAAATATTTCGCGCCGCGGCTGATGGCTGCGTTCATGAAGGACCATCCCGACATCGACATGCGGCTTGCCATCGGCAATCGTGCCCAGACGATCGACAACCTCAGGAACCACGACATCGATATCGCGCTGATGGGGCGTCCGGCGAAAGAGGTTCCGGTGCGTGCTTCGGTCTTCGGTGATCATCCGCTGGTCATCATCGCGCCGCCCGACCATCCCTTGGTGGCGGCGCGCGATATCTCCAAGGAGCGGATTGCCGAGGAGCATTTCCTTATTCGCGAGCCCGGCTCCGGAACCCGTATCTCGTTGGAAATATTCCTGAGCGACGTGCCTGGGCGCATCGACGACCTCGGTGTCGAGATGGCCTCGAACGAAACGATCAAGCAGGCGGTGATGGCTGGTCTGGGCATCGCCTTCATCTCTGCTCACACCATCGCTGCGGAAACCGAGGCAGGCCGGCTTGTCATCCTCGACGTTGTCGGCATGCCGATCCGCCGACAATGGTTCTCGGTGATGCGAACCGATCACGCAATCTCGCCGGCGATGGCCACATTCAACGATTTCCTGATGCGCAAGGGCGCAATGTACCTGCCCCTTTTCGGAAAGCTGTATCCAGACAAGGCTGGATGACACTGCACGAGCGCAACGGATGAAAGTCCGGTGGAGAACGCCCGCGCTCGTTGGTATTATATAAGCGATATGTTATGTTGCAGTGCGAAAGAGCGGGGGCCACGTCCTTTCACACCGTAAGCGATCTGTATGTGCAACCCCTGCAGACTGTTCGGAACTCTCCCGGGTATGGGTTCGGGAATTCGATGGGGAAAAGGGGTAATGCTTTACACACTCGTTATGATGGTCTGCCTGACGGATGGACCGCGGACCTGCGAACAACGCGAGGAAATGGTAGACGGTCTGGCGATGAATCCCGGGACTGCCTTCATGCAGGCGCAGCCGCTGGTGGCAAGGTGGATCGAGACGCATCCCGGTTATTTCGTGCAGCGCTGGCGTGTGCTGCCTGGCAGAGAGTCGTGAGACAGGCGGCCAAGGTCTATTTCTTCACGATGAGCGTTTCCGAGACAGTCTTCGACAACTGGTAAAGCCGCTGCTCGATTATCGTCGGCACATCGCAGACATAAGTCAGCGACTGGACGCGTTCGTTGAAAATTCGCGTCGCGAAATTCAGTTGATCGGTTCGCCGTTCTACTTCGTCCGGATCCGCATCGGCCTTGGCGCGCAGCGCGTCCACTTCGGATGCTTCCTTGCGCAACTGTGCCGCCATTTCCAGCTGTTTGTGGGCATAGCGGGAGATGCCGGAGATCACGTGCGAACGCTCGGCGTCCATGTGATCGAACATTCCCTGCACCAGCATCGTCATTTTGGTTGCGACCTGCTCGGGCGGTAGGGAAGTCGCGAAATCCTTGATCTCCTTCTGGGCTTGTGCAATCGGCGTCCGCCGGGCCGCCACAGCATCGACAAGCGCCGACACGCCTGGATCCTTCGCCCAATCCTTCGCGGTCGCCGGAAGCTCCGGCCCATTCCAGATCTGGCCAAGCGAGAGCTGTGGCACCTTACGCTGCATGCAGGGCCAGTCGGGATCGGTGTTTGCCGCGGCGGCGCCCTCCATCGACGCAAGCGTGGTGACCAGAACCAGAGTGTGAACAAGTCTCATTCGCGCCATCAGGCGTTTCCTCCCATGTCCTGTTTGCGGATCACCAAACCGCGCGAAGGGTCGTATGCGATGATGGCGCCGCCCAGGAACAGCAGCGTGCAGCCGGCGACGACGCCCAGCGACAGCCATTCGATCTGCCCGTAGAAGGCAAAACGGATCAGTTCGACGGCATAGGTGAACGGGTTGCAGAGGCAGATCTTGTAGAGCAGGGGGCTCGCCTCCTGGATGCGCCACAAGGGATACAGCGCCGGAGACGCGAAATAGCCGGGAAAGATGACGAAGTTCATGATGCCGGCGAAGTTTTCAAGCTGCTTGATCAGCGAAGACAAGAGCATGCCGAGCGCGCAAAGCATCATGCCCGACAGGAACAGTGCCGGCAGAACATAGAGATAGCCGAGTGGCGGCGCTTTGACGCCCCACAACCAGGCAACGATCAGGAACGCGTAGACCTGCACGATCGATACGGCCACACCGGCCAGCATCTTCGACACCAGCAGGAACCAGCGCGGAAACGGGCTGACCAGCAGGATGCGCATGTTGCCCATCTCGCGGTCGTAGACCATCGACAGTGAAGACTGCATGCCGGAAAACAGCAGGATCATGCCGCAAAGGCCCGGCGTGATATAGACCTCGTAGAGCACATAGGTCTTGTAGGGCGGGATGATCGACACGCCAAGCACCTGGCGAAAGCCGGCCGCGAAGATGAACAGCCAGACCAGCGGCCGGACCAGCGAGGAAATGAAGCGTTCGCGCTGGTGCAGGAAGCGCAGGCACTCGCGCAGGACGACGCCTTTCAGGCAAATGAGATAGTGGCGCAGGCCGAATGGCTCGGACCGCACCGGCATGATGCCGGCGACCTTTCCGGGCATCGAAGGGGCGCTCATGGCGACGTCTCCGTCATGCCCGCCGCATCGACGCGGCTGAGCTTCGAAAAGGTTTCGCGAATCGAACTTCCGCCGTTCGCACGGATCACATCCGACACCTTGCCGCTGGCGACCAGGTCACCCCGCCGCAGTATGATGACATGGTCGGCGTCTTCGACTTCGTCGATCAGATGCGTGGCCCAGAGCACGCCGATGCCCTCTGCTTGGACGAGCTTGCGGATGGTGGCGAGGATGCCCGCGCGAGATTCGATATCCAGGCCGACGGTCGCCTCGTCAAGCAGGAGCAGGGAAGGTCGGTGCAGCAGCGCCCTGGCGATTTCGATGCGCCGCATCTGACCGCCGGAGAGGCTGCGTGCCTTGTCATGCTGGCGGCCCTGCATGTCGACCGTTTCCAGCAGCGCGGCAATGCGCTGGCGAGCTTCGCGTCCGCCAATGCCATGCAACGAGGCATGGTAGGAGAGATTCTGGTAGACGCTGAGGTCGAGATCGAGCGTGCGTGCCTGGAACACGATGCCGACCCGCCTGAGTGCTTCGCCGGACGCGCGGCGAATGTCATGGCTGAAGATGCGGATCGATCCGTGACGCGTGTCGTAGAGGTGGCTTATCAGTGAGAACAGCGTCGTCTTGCCGGCCCCGTTGAGGCCGAGCAGAACGGTGAAAGTCGCCGGCGCGATCGAGAAGGAGACGTCGTTGAGCGCCCGCTTCTGGCCATAGGAATGGCTGACGGCTCGGACATCGAGCGCCGCCACCTCGTCTCCCGGTCCGCTTGTCCTCATATGCTGCATACCGGATCGCTCCTTCAGGACGCGTTGGCCTATTGGCGCCCCTGATCGCCTTTTGTCTTACTTGATCGTAATCTTGCCCTTCAGTCCCTTGTCGGCAAGGTCGGGAACCGACCAGGTATATTCGCCCGGGCGAACGGTATGGAACTGCACCTGGATCGTTCCCGCGTCGTCGAATTCCAGCCAGGCCGGTCCGCCGTCCATATGCACTTCCAAATCGTTGATGACGATCTGGTCCATCCAGACATTGCGGAAGAGATCGGTCACGAACTTGTACTCGAAACCGCCCTTGGACGTGATCTTCCAGCGATAGCCCTGGCCGGCGATCAGCTCGAAGTCCTTCTGATTGACCGCATAGGTGGAATCGGCCGAACCGATAATCAATTCCGGCAGGTTCTTGCTGGCACGCGACGGTTTTGACGTCGCATCGTCGGCGTTTGCTACGATCGGAGCAAGGACAAATCCGGCGAGCGCGGCGAAGAAAAACCTACGGCAAAGTTTCATGTCTTGAGCCTCCCGATGATCAATGTCTGCTATTTGGGCGAAATGACCACACCCCAGGGCTGCTGGCCCACAGTGAGCGATTGGACCGGCTCGTCGGTGGCCGTGTCGATGAAGGTGATATCGTTGGAATTGCCATTCGTGGTGATCAGCGTTTTCTGGTCGGGCGTGAAGGCCAGATGCCAGACGCGCTGGCCGACGAGGATGTATTTTTCCACCTCATAAGTGTCGGTATTGATCACCGCGACATGGTTCGCCGGGCCGAGCGCGACATAGGCTTTCTTGCCATCGGCGCTGATGGCGATGCCTACCGGCTGGATGGTTTCGGCCCGCAGTCCCTGAATCGCGAACTGGATCTTCTTCACCACTTCGCGTTTGGCGTTGTCGATGACGCTGACGGTGCCGCCGACCTCGGCGCTGACCCAGACCTGCGAGCCGTCGGGCTTGAATTCGGCGAAGCGAGGGCGCGTGTCGACCAGCACATTGTCCGTCACCTCATGCGTGCCGGTGTCGATGAAATGCGCCATGCTGGTGGTTTCCGAGGTGTTGACCATGGTCTTGCCGTCGGGGCTGACACCCATGCCTTCCGGCTCCACGCCGACTGGTATCTCGGCCAGGACCTGCTTGCTTTCGACGTCGATGGCGGTGACGAGATTGTCGTCCTCATTGGCGACATAAAGCGTCTTGCCGTCGGGCGAGAGGACGAACAATTCGGGATCGGGGCCGGATGGCAGCGTACCGACGATTTCAAGTGTCGCGGTGTCGATGATTTGGATCGTGTCGTCATCGCTGGCGCATAGATAGACGAATTTGCCGTCATGCGAGATGGTGATGCCGCGAGGTCTCTGGCCGACTTCGACGGTCTTCACCACCTGCATCGTCGCCGTGTCGACGACGGTCATCGTGTTGTCCTTCTCGTTGGACACGTAAGCCGTATAGGCCGATGCCGGGCTGGCCGTGAAGCCGGCCGCGAGAATGGCGAATGCGCAAGCTCGTTTCTGCACGCAAATTCCTCCCGATTGACTCTACTTGAGAGCGCACTTCGTTTCCGGCTGATCGACACCGAGAGTGTCGAGTTCGGAGACCTGGTGAAGATAGCCCTCCTGTGGCGATGTCGAGACGACCGACTTGGTGTCGCCAAGCAAGATCGGCTGGCGAAGCTGGAGGTTCCATTTGCGGAAGGTCAGCTTCTGCCCCTTGAAAGCAGCAACCGAAAAATCGTCAGAGCGTATATAGTCGCTGATCTTTTTCGCATCGTCGCCCTTGGTGCGCGTGGTGGCCTCGCCGACCGCACGCACCGCGGTCCAGGCCGACATGTCTTTGGAGAGCATCCGCCGGCTCGTCGTCTTCAGGAAGCGGCTCTGCATCTGGATGCCGCCCCATTGTTCGCTGGCGGGATGCCATGACGATGCAACCAGACCGGCCGTGCCGGCGACCAGCCGCGGCGTCCAGGTGCGGTAGGGCACGTAGGTGCCGAAAACCTCGCTTTCGTCGGCGACAAGCACCACGTCATGCTCCGGCACGTCTTGCGTGAACACGGAAATCTGCTGCTGTATCTGCGTGGCGCCGGTGTCGGTGCGCCTGGCTGTGCCGGTATCCTTGAATTCCTTCTCGGCGACGATCTGGCCGCCGAAGCGGGTTGCCGCGCGGCGCAGCGCATCGGCGTAGAGATGATCCTGCTCATGCGATCCATAGAGCAGCACCCAATTCGGCCACTTCTTCACCATGAGATACTGCGCCAGCGCGTCGGCCAGCATGCTGCGCGTCGGCGCGATATGGAAAACGTTGATGCGGCAGTCCTCCTCGCGAAGGCTGTCGTCGGTGGCGCCGACGTTGAAGATCAGCACGCCTTTGTCGCGGGCGATGTCGGCGATCGACAGCAATTGTTTGGCTGAAAGATCGGCGACCACATAGCGGTCGCCCTTGGCGATCATGCCTTCGAATGCCTGAACCGCGTCGCCGTCGGGCTTGACCTCGGTCACGTCGAGGCTGAATTTCTGGTTGGTGAACTTTCCCGTCGTGTTGTTGTCGCCGATCGCCACCTCGGCGCCGGCGACACCTTCGTCACGTGGCGGCAGGTCGAGCATGGAAAGCGTCAATTGCGGTGCGTAGGCCCGCAAATAGCCTATCTTGATTTCAGTTATCTTTTTTTCCGGCTTCGCCACCGTTTCCTGGCCTGTCGCGTCGGAAACGTTGACGGTCAGGGAAAAAAAGCACAAAAAGGCAGCGAGAGTGCCTGGCACCGCGCTCGTCATCGATAGTAATTACCCATTCTTGCGCAGAGGTTCGACGGTTGCCGGACCCGCGCCAAGTCAAGGTGCCCATGATCAACTTAGCCGACCCGCAAAATTTATCAAACCCTATAGGACGACTTTTCGCGCCTGCCAGAACGGTGCGGAAGGTCGCCAGCATCGATTCGCATGGCAACACCGGCGAGACGTGGCGCAGGGGGATCGACCGCCTCTATAAAAGCGTCTTGTCCTCCAAACTGGAGAAACTGTTCAAATGACCAGAATGCTGGCAAGCGTCACCGGCATCGAAGAGGCGGAGATCGCTCTTTCTGGAGGTGTCGATATCGTCGACCTGAAGGACCCGAAGGCGGGAGCCCTGGGCGCGGTGTCCATGGAAACTATGCTCCGAACGATCTCTTTCATCGCGGGTCGGGCTCCGGTCAGCGCTGTCTGCGGCGACCTGCCGATGGAACCCGAAACGATCCGCATCAAGGCCGAAGAGATCGCGGCGACCGGCGTCGACTATGTGAAGATCGGATTTTTTCCTTCGGCAAATATCTCTGCCTGCGCACAGGCGCTTGAACCGCTCGCCGCACGAACGAAGCTGATTGCCGTGCTGTTTGCCGATCTGGCGCCGGACTTCGAGCTTCTGCCGATGTTCGCCAGGCATCGCTTCCACGGCGTGATGGTTGATAC